>CALVFH010000085.1 GCA_944326775.1 uncultured Parabacteroides sp. | reverse complement strand
TATCAGTTCAACCGCGTCAAAGGACAGCCGTTTATTGTATCACGATTAGTTGAAGAATTCACTAAAATATTGGAGGCGTAAGAATCATGGCTACAGAAGAAATCAAATATCAACCGAAAGACTATAAGAGCGACCAGTATGTGCGCTGGTGCCCGGGCTGCGGCGACCATGCCGTGCTGAACTGTTTGCACAAAGCGATGGCTGAAGTGGGAGTTGCTCCACACAATATGGCTGTCATCTCAGGTATCGGATGTTCTTCCCGTTTACCTTATTATATGAACACCTATGGCTTCCACACTATTCATGGACGTGGTGCTGCTATCGCGACAGGTGTAAAGACGGCTCGTCCGGATCTAAGCGTTTGGTTGATTACCGGCGACGGCGACTGCCTCGCTATCGGTGGTAACCACTTTATCCATGCCGTACGCCGTAACGTGGATTTGAACATTGTGCTTTTCAACAATAAAATCTATGGTTTGACAAAAGGACAGTATTCTCCGACTTCCGACCGTGGCTTCGTTTCAAAAAGCTCACCCTACGGAACCGTGGAAGATCCGTTCATCCCGGCAGAGTTGGCCTTCGGTGCCCGCGGAAATTTCTTTGCACGCGCCATTGATGTCGATTTGAAGAATACCACAGATATTCTGGCTGCTTCAGCCCGCCACAAAGGAGCTTCCGTTACAGAAGTTCTGGTGAACTGTATGATCTTCAATAACGGCATTCACAAACAAATTACCGACAAGGAATTCCGGGCAGACCGTACGATCTTCCTTCGCCACGGCGAAAAGATGATTTACGGTAAAGACAATAACAAGGGAATTGTACTTGATGGCTTGAAACTGAAATCGGTAACGATTGGCGAAGACGGCTATACGCTCGACGACGTACTCGTTCACGATGCCCATTGCCAAGACAATACGCTGCACACAATGCTGGCAATGATGAGCGGTGATATGCCGGTTGCACTCGGTATTATCCGTGATGTGGACGCTCCGACCTACGACGAATCTGTTCACCAGCAATTAGCCGAGGTTCAAGCAAAAATGCCATGCCGCAGCTTGAAAGAATACCTCATGAGTTGCGAAACTTGGGAAATGAAGTAAGTACCATCATAAAAATACTCCAGTACCATGCTGAAAGTACTCCAGTACTATCGTAGAAGTACTGGAGTACTTACGGCAGAGTACTGAAGTACTTCTGCGATAGTACTGGCTTTTACTTTAAACCTTTAATCCATTTTTCAACCGTACCACGACTCACATTATTCAGCATTCGTCCCTTATGCCAATTCAAGTCGGGATAACTTTCCTCCAATTGCTTTACACTATTATTGATACTACTTCCACCGGAAGTGGCGAAAGGAATCAATAACTTCCCTTTCAAATCGTGACTCTCAATAAAAGTATTAATGATACGCGGAGCCTGATTCCACCAAATCGGATAACCGATAAAAATCACGTCGCAGTTGGTCACATCAGCCTTAGCACTCAATGCCGGACGGGCTTCCGGATCGTTCATCTCCACCGAACTGCGGGACTGATCGTCATTCCAATTCAAGTCGGCTCCCGTATAGACCTTTTCCGGAACAATTTCAAAGAGTTTAGCTCCCGTCACATCAGCGATCAGACGAGCTGACCGAGCTGTATTCCCGGTCGCAGAAAAATAAACCACCAATGTTTTTGCTGCTTCGATTTTCACTTGTGCATTTGCAAAAGCAGAGACGCCGAAGCTAAACGCCAAAACCGCTACACAAAATAATAAAATCCTGTTCATATCGATCTGTTTTTAATAGGTTTTCAATTTAACGGCGATAAGGTGCGGCAAACTCCTTACAAGAAACATCATCCAAAGGTATTTGCCAGATTTTCACGTTTCGCACCGCTGGAGCACCATACTTGAATTCCCGGTCGGTGTACTGCCGCATGATAATATCCAAGGCTTTCACCTTGGCGTCAAAATCCTCTGTATAAACCACCGTTCCCCAAGCAATCACACTTTTGGCACGCATCCGATAGCTACAAGCTACTTGTTCATTCTGATATAATAACTCCCGGTCAGTACAAAACGAAATGCAGACACGCGGATTACGTTCTAAAATTGAAATGCTGCGTCCTTCTTGAGCCGAATGCAAATACAGGACTCCATCCTGATAACCAAAATTCATCGGAATAACATAAGGTGTCCCATCCGTATCAGCCATCCCAACAAAACAAATATCACAACTGCGGATCACTTCCTCCACCAATGCCTTGTCCTCATGCGTTAATGTTTTCATCTCATCCTCACTAATTAATTAAAAAACAGAACAAAGATAACAAACCTTCCCTAAAATCTCTATTGATTCCCCAAAAACTTTCCTTGTCTTTTAATGATTAGGACATCCGCTACAGAGAACAAGCATCAAAAAAATGACACATAACCTTTCCTTAGAATAAGCATGAAATATTTCGGCGTTTCTTTTGCTGAATTGTAGAATTCACGTACCTTTGCAATCATTAAGAACGCTTGTATCTCTGAAGATTTTTAACATAATTAAATAACTTAAATTATTATCTTATGTGGTTACTTAATTCTTCAATCGGAAGAAAACTGATAATGAGTATATCAGGGCTCTTCCTAATTTTGTTTTTATTGTTCCACCTGTGTATGAACATCGCTGCCGTGTTCTCCGGCGAGGCTTACAACATGGTTTGTGAGTTGTTGGGTACAAACTGGTATGCTTTGGTTGGTACATTGGTTTTGGCTGCCGGCGTGGTCATCCACTTCGTGTACGCTATCATGTTGACGTTGCAGAACCGTAAGGCACGCGGAACAGACCGCTATGCAACAACTACCCGCCCGAAAGGTGTAGAATGGGCTTCACAGAACATGTTTGTTCTGGGTGTTATCGTGATCTTAGGCTTGATTCTGCACTTAACCCACTTCTGGGCAAACATGATGCTCGCAGAATTGGCTGGCATTCACGGGGAAATCGCTCCGACAGACGGTGCGGCATTCATCAATTTCTACTTCCAGGGAAATATCGTTAACACGGTATTGTATTTAATCTGGTTTGCTGCATTGTGGTTCCACTTGACTCATGGTTTCTGGTCTGCTATCCAGACATTGGGATGGAACAACAACCTCTGGTTAAGCCGTTGGGAATGCATCTCCAAATGGGTGGCTACTATCATCTGCGGCTTGTTCGCTATCGTAACAATTATCTTCTATATTAACGGTGTAGGAGCATAAGAAGTATTTGTTGGCTCAAACTAAGGAACTAAAAAACTAAAAGAATATGGCTGAAATAAATTCAAAAATACCTGAAGGCCCGTTGGCTGAGAAATGGACAAACTATAAAGCCCACCAGAAATTGGTGAACCCGGCTAACAAACGCCGTTTGGATATTATCGTTGTAGGTACCGGTCTGGCCGGTGCATCCGCAGCTGCTTCTTTGGCAGAAATGGGATTCAACGTATTGAACTTCTGTATCCAAGATTCTCCGCGTCGTGCACACTCTATCGCAGCACAAGGCGGTATCAATGCAGCTAAGAACTATCAGAACGATGGCGACTCTGTTTACCGTCTGTTCTACGATACCATCAAAGGTGGTGACTACCGTGCTCGTGAAGCCAACGTTTATCGTCTGGCTGAAGTTTCCAACAATATTATTGACCAGTGCGTAGCGCAAGGTGTTCCGTTCGCTCGTGAATACGGAGGTCTGCTCGACAACCGTTCATTCGGTGGTGCTCAGGTATCCCGTACGTTCTATGCCCGCGGTCAGACCGGTCAGCAGTTGCTTTTGGGTGCCTACTCAGCTCTGAGCCGTCAGATTGGCAAAGGCAAAGTGAAGATGTACACTCGCCACGAAATGCTGGATGTTGTGATCATCGACGGTCGCGCCCGCGGTATCATCACCCGCAACCTGATTACCGGTAAAATCGAACGCTACGCAGCTCATGCCGTAGTTGTTGCTACAGGGGGTTACGTAAATACCTTCTTCTTGTCAACAAACGCTATGGCGTCCAACGGTTCTGCGGCTTGGCAGTGCTACAAGAAAGGTGCTTATTTTGCCAATCCTTGTATGGTGCAGATTCACCCGACTTGTATTCCGGTGAAAGGTGATTTCCAGTCTAAACTGACTTTGATGTCTGAATCTCTGCGTAACGATGGACGCATCTGGGTTCCAAAGAAACTGGAAGACGCAAAGGCTTTGCAGGAAGGAAAGAAGAAAGGTAAGGATATTCCGGAAGAAGACCGCGACTATTATTTGGAACGCCGCTATCCGGCCTTCGGTAACTTGGTTCCGCGTGACGTAGCTTCTCGTGCTGCCAAGGAACGTTGCGATGCAGGTTACGGTGTAAACAATACGGGTCGTGCCGTATTCCTCGACTTCTCCGAAGCTATCGGTCGTCTGGGTAAGGAAGTGGTTAAGCAGAAATACGGAAACTTGTTCGATATGTACGAAGAAATTACCGATGACAATCCATACGAAACTCCGATGATGATCTACCCGGCATTGCACTATTCAATGGGTGGTCTGTGGGTTGACTATGAATTGCAGACTTCTATCCCGGGCTTGTTCGCTATCGGTGAAGCGAACTTCTCCGACCACGGTGCCAACCGTCTGGGTGCATCTGCTTTGATGCAAGGTTTGGCCGACGGTTATTTCGTCTTGCCGTACACGATCCAGAACTACTTGTCAGACCAGATTCAGGTTCCGCGCTTCAGCACTGACCTGCCGGAATTTGAAGAGGCTGAAAAACATATCAAGGAACGCATCAATAAACTGATGAACGTCAAGGGTAAGGAGACGGTTGACTCTATCCATAAACGTTTAGGCCGCATCATGTGGGAACACATTGGTATGGCTCGTGACGAAAAAGGCCTGAAAGAAGCCATCGCGATGTTGAAGGATTTGAAGAAAGAATTCTGGAGCAATGTTTTCATTCCGGGTTCAGGAGAAGACCAGAATACGGAATTGGAAAAAGCTTTGCGTTTGGCTGACTTCCTCGAAATTGGTGAATTGATGGCTCACGATGCATTAGACCGCGCTGAATCTTGCGGTGGTCACTTCCGTGTTGAACATCAGACAGAAGACGGTGAAGCTCTCCGTCATGACGACAAGTTCATGTATGTGGCTTGCTGGTCTTACCAAGGCGAGGATAAGGATCCGGTTATGTTGAAGGAAGATTTGAACTACCAGTTCGTTACTCCTCAAACACGTAATTATAAAAAGTAAGTTTAATCAAGTTGACAAGTTGACAAGTTAACGAGTTGACAAGGCTGAATGTATGCGTAACCATAAAGACCTTATCGTTTGGCAGAAAAGTTTAAAACTGATAAAGCTTCTATATGAAATTACGCGCACGTTTCCCAAAGATGAGATATACGGAATTACTTCTCAAATGAGGAGGGCAGCCGTTTCGATACCTTCGAATATTGCAGAAGGATATGCGAGAAACTCAGATAAAGAGCTGCTTCATTTCCTATATATCTCATTGGGGTCGGCTTCGGAGCTGGAAACACAGTTGATTATTTGTCTGGATATTTGCTATTTGCAAGAGGTGCAATATCAAAAACTGATGCAAATGAACAACGAAATCATCTGAATGCTTTCCGCATTAATTAATACACAGAATGCTAAGTCATTCTAAGCCTTGTTTACTGAAGCCTTGTTCACTTGTCCCCTAAAAAATAAAAGACAATGGATAAAGATATAAAAGTCACCCTAAAGGTTTGGCGTCAGAAAGGTCCGAAAGCAAAAGGACAATTCGAGACTTACCCGATGGAAATCCACCAGAGCGTTTCTTTCTTGGAAATGTTGGATATCCTGAACGAACGTTTAGTGAAAGAAGGCAAAGAACCAATCGTTTTTGACCATGATTGCCGCGAAGGTATCTGCGGTATGTGCTCACTGTATGTGAACGGACATCCGCACGGACCTGCTACCGGTGCCACTACTTGCCAGCTTTATATGCGTCGTTTCCACGATGGCGAAACCATCACCATCGAACCGTGGCGTTCGGCCGGCTTCCCGGTTATCCGCGACTTGATGGTCGATCGTTCGGCTTACGATAAAATCATGCAGGCCGGCGGTTTCGTTTCCGTCAATACCGGTGGTGTTCCCGATGCCAATGCAATTCCTATTCCGAAGAAGAATGCCGACCTGGCCATGGATGCTGCCGCATGTATCGGTTGCGGTGCATGCGCTGCCGCTTGTAAGAACGGTTCTGCCATGCTGTTCGTTTCTGCCAAGGTTAGCCAGTTGGCTTTGCTGCCGCAAGGTCGCGTAGAAGCTGCCCGCCGTGCAAAAGCCATGGTTGCCAAGATGGATGAATTGGGATTCGGTAACTGTACGAACACCCGTGCTTGCGAAATGGAATGTCCGAAGAACATCTCTGTCAGCAACATCGCTCGTCTGAACCGCGAATTCCTGAAAGCAAAATTGAAAGACTGAGAAGTCCGATTCAGCATACGTCGGAAGGGTTGTGCCGCCAGGTGCAACCCTTTCTTTATTTTCAGATTACCCATCCTTCTTGTTTGCTAAATCCTACAGATTCCTTAATTTTGAGCAGTAAACACACCAACGTAATTTCTTATGAGCGGATTACCCAATTTAAAAGACTTAGTGTTCAGAGATACGCCTTTCGCCAATCTGATGAACAAACGCATTTACAACGTCTTGCTTATCGCCACCAAATATGATGCCTTCATGCTGGAAGACGACGGACGCGTCGATGAGCAGATCTTCAACGAATATACCGCGCTTAGCCTCCGCTATCCGCCCCGTTTCACCCAGGTAACAACGGAAGCCGAAGCCCTGGCGGAACTGGAAAAACTCAACTTCGAGCTGATTATCTGTATGCCGAACATGGACCACCGCGACATCTTCGCGACGGCCAAGGAAATCAAGCTCCGCTATCCGAACATCCCTATCGTGGTGCTCACGCCGTTCTCGAAAGAAGTCTCGAAGCGCGTGGCCAACGAAGACCTCAGCGCCATCGACTACGTTTTCTGCTGGCTGGGCAATGCCGAACTGCTCCTCGCCATCATCAAACTGATTGAGGACAAGATGAACGCGCCGCACGATGTCGCCAGCGTGGGCGTGCAAATCATCCTGCTGGTGGAAGATTCCATCCGTTTCTATTCCTCCGCCCTGCCTCATCTCTACAAATTCGTGCTGGAGCAAAGCCGGGAATTCTCGAAAGAAGCCCTGAACGAACACCTCCAGACGCTCCGCATGCGGGGACGTCCCAAAATCAAACTCGCCCGCACCTATGAAGAAGCCGTCCGCATCTTCGAGCAATACAAAGAGAACATCTTGGGTGTCGTCTCCGACATGAGCTTCATCCGCGCCGGCGAGAAAGACCCGCTGGCCGGCTACAAGTTCGGGAAATACCTCCAGGAAAGCGGACAGATTATCCCGCTCATCCTCGAATCGTCTGAATCGTCCAACCTCAAATACGCCGAGGAACTGGGCGCGTCGTTCATCGACAAGAACTCCAAAAGCTACCCGCAAGACCTCCGGAAAAAGATTACCGACCGCTTCGGCTTCGGCGACTTCGTCATCATCAACCCGAAAACCCGCGAGGAAATCATGCGCATCACCGACCTGAAGGATTTGCAGAAGAAAATCTTCCTCATTCCCGACGATTCGCTGGTTTACCACCTCTCGCGCAACCATTTCTCGCGTTTCTTCTATTCGCGGGCCATGTTCCCGCCGGCCGAAGTGCTGAAACATGTCGATGTCTCGGACTACCACGACATGAACGAGGCGCGGAAACTGATCTTCGACCTCATCGTCCAGTACCGCCGCATGAAAAACGCCGGTGTCGTCGCCATCTACCAGAAGGAGCGGTTCGACGAATACAGCAACTTCGCCCGCATCGGCGACGGCTCGCTGGGCGGCAAAGGCCGTGGCCTCGCCTTCATCGGCGCCATGATCAAACGCTATCCGAAACTCGACAAGGAGAACCTCCGCGTCAACATCCCGAAGACGGTGGTCATCTGTACCGACATCTTCGACGAGTTCATGGAAACCAACGAGCTTTACTCCATCGCGCTGAACGACCTCGACGACGCTACCATCCTGCGCTACTTCCTCCGCGCCAGTCTGCCGACCCGCCTCATCGAAGACCTGATGGCGTTCTTCGACGTCGTCCACAGCCCGATTGCCGTCCGCTCGTCCAGCCTGCTCGAAGATTCGCACTACCAGCCCTTCGCCGGCATCTATTCCACCTACATGGTGCCTAAGATCAACGAGAAATACGAGATGCTGCGCACCGTCAGCGATGCCATCAAAGCCGTCTATGCCTCGGTCTTCTACCGCGACAGCAAGGCCTACATGACTGCTACCTCGAACCTGATCGACCAGGAGAAGATGGCCATCGTCTTGCAGGAAGTTGTCGGTTCGAGCTACGGCGACCACTTCTACCCGACCATCTCGGGCGTGGCGCGGTCGCTCAACTTCTACCCCATCGGCAACGAGAAGGCGGAAGACGGCATCGCCAACATCGCCCTCGGACTGGGGAAATACATCGTCGATGGCGGCGTCACCCTCCGCTTCTCGCCCCGCCATCCGCACAATATTTTGCAGATGAGTACCATGGACCTCGCCCTGCGGGAAACGCAAACCCGCTTCTACGCCCTCGACCTGAAGAACATGGCGGAGACCTTCGTACCCGACGACGCCTTCAACCTCCTGCGTCTGAACCTCAAGAATGCCGAGGCCGACGGCTCGCTCCGCTACATCGTCTCGACGTACGACCCGTACGACCAGATTATCCGCGACGGCTTCTACCCGGGCGGGCGGAAAATCCTCTCCTTCGCCAATATTCTGCAACACGACTTGCTGCCGCTGGCGGAAACGCTCGACGAACTGCTGCACATCGGCCAGGAGGAGATGGGCCGCCCCATCGAAATCGAATTTGCCGTGAACCTCGACGGCTCCGACCAGCGCAGCGGCTCGTTCTACCTGCTGCAAATCCGTCCGATTGTCGATAACAAGGAAGTGATGGAAGAAGACCTGAGCAGCATCCGCCCGGAAGATACCGTGCTGTCATCGACCAGCGTGCTGGGCCACGGCATCGTCAACGACGTCCGCGACATCGTCTATGTCAAGAGCGAGGCCTTCAACTCGTCGAACAACCAGCTGATTGCCTACGACATCGACCGAATCAACCGCCAGTTCACCGAACGGGGCGAAAGCTACATCCTCGTCGGCCCGGGACGCTGGGGAAGCAGCGACCCCTGGCTCGGCATCCCCGTCAAATGGCCGCACATCAGCAACGCGCGAGTCATCGTGGAATGCGGACTGGAGAACTACCGCATCGACCCCAGCCAAGGCACCCACTTCTTCCAGAACCTGACCTCCTTTGGCGTCGGCTACTTCACCATCAACCCGTTCAAGGGCGACGGCACCTTCGACGAGGCATACCTCAACGCGCTGCCTGCCGTCGAGGAAACCCAATACCTCCGTCATGTGCGGACCGCCGCGCCGATGGTGATCAAGATGGATGGAAAAAGGAGTTTGGGGGTGGTGCTGAAACCGGAAGGGGGAGATACAAACGAAACTCACTGAAGATTCTTTTCCTGACTTTGTCGTTTGATAGAGTCAGGAGAAGCTATAAAACATTCGCCACACTTACAAATATCAGAATTTTATTCTGAAAAATAGAATTATATATTTATCTTTGCACCATAATAATTGGAGTAACCAATGAGAATATTTACAGAACAAGCATTAAAAGAATATGCAGAATCGCACCCAGATTCAAAAACTGCATTACAAGAATGGACTACTATAGTCAAAAAAAGCAAATGGACTTGTTTTGCGGATATTAAGAAATCCTTTAATAGTGTAGATAATGTAGGAAACCAGCATTATGTATTCAATATTAAAGGAAACAATTACAGACTAATCGTGGTCATAAAGTTCACGATAAGTTTTGTTTATATTCGATTTATTGGCACTCATGCAGAATATGATAAAATCTCGGACTGCTCTAAAATATAAGATTATGACAAAGATTGAAACAAAGGCTCAATATGACTGGGCGGTAAAAAGGGTGGAAGAACTGCTGCCATTGGTGACGGACGAAACACCTCGGGACGACCCAAACAGCATCGAATTGGAACTGCTTTCCAACTTAGTGGCAGACTATTCGGAAGAACATTTTGCCTTGGGCGAACCAACACTCATCGATATTCTCAAACTTCGCATGTTTGAAATGGGGTTAAACCAAAAGACTTTGGCAAAATTAATTGGGGTCAGCCCCTCGCGTTTGAGTGATTATATTTCCGGAAAATGCGAACCTACTTTGAAAGTTGCCCGCGAAATCAGCAAGAAGTTGAATATTGATGCAAATATTGTATTAGGAACATAGATCCCGTCGAGCCACTCAGCGCACGCAAAAATCCATTTCTGGTGCTGCTGAGTGGCTCGCCATGTATAATTATTCATTTTTTCTGCTTGCGAGTGACTCGACGGGAGCAAAAATCCATTTTTAAGGCTTGCGAAGTGTTCGGCGAGAGCAAAAATGTATTTTTGGTGTCTGCGAGCGACTCGGCGTGTATAATTATTCATTTTTGGTCCTTGCGAAGTGTGTGGCGTGTATAATTATTCATTTTTGCTGTCTGCGAAGTGTTCGCAAGCATCAAAAATACAAAAGCGCGGCTTGCGAAGTGTTCAGCAAAATGCAGAGAAAAGCAGAGCTCTTGCTTGCCTATTGGTACCAAACTTAGTATCTTTACCCAAAACGAAACGATATGGATTCAAAAGAAAAACTGATTGAACGGTTTAAGAAAATAATAATATGGGATTGATGAGATACAAAGGTTACGCTGGCAGTGTGGAATACAGCGAGGAAGATAATTGCCTGTTCGGGAAAGTGCAGGGGCTGGACAAGGGCACGTGCATTCTCTACGAAGGGAACACGGTTGACGAATTGAAGCATGACTTTGAGGAAGCGATAGAGAGCTATCTTGCAAGCTGTAAGGAGCGCGGTATCGAGCCCAAGAAGCCTTATAGCGGCAAACTCAACCTCCGCATGACTTCGGACCTGCATTCCCGTGTGGCTGCTTTTTCCGCAAGCACCGGAATAACCATCAATGATTTTATCAACAAGGCGATTATCAATGAATTGAAGCATGAGTGTGCCCTTTAAGGCATGCGAAGAGACAAAAAAATCCCTGTCCTCCGGAAACCGGCTGACAGGGATTGCTTTTTTAGTGATCCGCTTCCTTCCTCGCGGAAGTACTTGCTTGCGGAAA
>CALVFH010000084.1 GCA_944326775.1 uncultured Parabacteroides sp. | reverse complement strand
TTTGGCTGTATGATTCCCGCTATTAGGGCTCATTGGGGACTTGCACCCGTTAGCTAATACTCATGCCGAGCATACATTAAAAAATCCCTGCCTTCCGGATGAAAGCAGGGATTTTTCATAAAGAACAGTTATCTCCTTTACAGCTGACTGCGGCGCAACAACCAATAGTCCAGAATAGTCATGGCCGCCATGCTCTCGACAATGGGGACGGCACGGGGCAAGACACAGGCATCGTGGCGGCCACGCGCCTTGAGTACCGTTTCGTTACCCTCCATATCCACCGTCGGCTGCTCGCGCAAGAGCGTTGCCACCGGCTTGAAAGCGACCCGGAACACGATATCTGCACCGTTCGAGATACCGCCCTGTATGCCGCCCGAATGATTCGTGCGCGTACGGATCCGACCTCCGTCGTTATAGAAAATATCGTTGACTTCCGTTCCGCGATGACGCGCCATCTCAAAGCCATCGCCATATTCAAAGCCCTTCACGGCATTGATGCTTAACATGGCAGCCCCCAAAGCCGCATGCAACTTTCCAAAGACCGGTTCGCCCAATCCGACAGGTACCCCCTGGATTACACCGGTAATCACACCGCCTACCGTATCGCCCTGGCCTTTCACCTCTGCCACCAACGCTTCCATGCAGGGAGACACCTCCGCATCGGGACAACGCACCAGGCTGTTGTCAACCTGAGAAGGCTCGTAGGCCGTATAAGGCTTTTCAACGGCAATCTCCCCGACCTGCGAAGTATAAGCCCAGATTGTAATGCCCAACTTCTGCAGAATCTGGCGGGCAATCGCCCCGGCTACGCAACGCGCAATGGTTTCGCGTGCCGAAGAACGGCCGCCGCCCCGCGGATCGCGGATGCCATATTTCGTCTGATAGGTATAGTCGGCATGCGAAGGCCGATAGACCCGACGCATATTATCATAATCGGAAGAGTGCTGGTTGGTATTCCAGACCACAAAACCGATGGGAGTACCCGTTGTCTTCCCTTCGTAAATCCCCGAAAGAAACTGCACTTCATCATTCTCCTTACGGGGAGTCGTCAGGCGCGACTGGCCCGGACGGCGACGGTTTAGCTCCTGCTGAATCTGTGCGAAATCCAGTTCGATACCGGACGGGCAGCCATCGATGACCCCACCGATGGCCGGTCCGTGCGACTCACCGAAGCTGGTGAGCCGGAAAATCGTTCCGAAAGTATTCATAGGAATTAATGACAACCTCCGCAACCGCTTCCGCAACCCTGTCCGTGGTCGTGGTCGCCACAACCGCCGCCACAGTCGCCGCAACCACAGCCGCAACCGCCGGCCGGAGCCGCAAAGGCAGCGATTTCTTCCGCCGTCGGCTCATGCACGTCAATCACCTCACCCGTGAAATGCAAGGTCTCGCCGGCCAACGGATGGTTGAAATCCATCACCACGACATCCTCCTTGACTTCGAGAACCGAGCCGTTCATGCGATGTCCGTCCGAATCCATCATCGGCACGGTATTGCCTTCCTTGATCATCTCCGAATCGAACTTGCCATCCACCTCAAAGATACTCTTCGGCAGATCGAGCACATGATCTTCGTTGTAATCGCCGTAAGCATCTGCCGGAGCAATGGTGAAATCAAATTTCTCACCCGGTTCGAGCCCCATCAGTGCCTTTTCGAAGGCAGGAATCATCATACCCGTACCATAAATAAACTTCAGAGGTACTTCGCGCGTAGCTTTTTCCATCAATTCGCGCTCTTCGCCTTCGCCCACGTTGAGGTCGTAGATAACCGCAACGTATTTGTTGTCTGCAATCTTCATGTCTTGAATCAAAAAATTATAGTTAATACTTATTCATGCTTTGCGGATGAGTTCCACGCAGCGTCCAGACGATGCATCGCCTCAAGCAGAATACTCCGCGGGCAACCCACGTTGAGACGCATATAACCTTCCCCGCCGGGGCCAAACATCGTACCGTCGTTCAGCGCCAGTCCCGCCTTATCCTGGAAGAGCTGCACCAGCTCAGGCTGCGTCAGTCCCATCTCACGGCAGTCAAGCCACATCAGGAACGAAGCCTGCGCCGGATAAACCTTGATAACCGGAATATGCGCCTTCAGGTATTCCTCAACGACCCGCATATTCTCGATCACATACATCCGGAGCTGCTGCAACCACTCTGCGCCGTAGGTATAGGCCGCCACCGTCGCTTCGTAGGCAAAAATCGTTCCGGAATTGAACTCACCGGCCTCCAGATAATCTTCAAAAAACTGCTTCCGCAACTTTTCGTTGGGAACAATCGCATAAGAGGTTACGATCCCTGCGATGTTGAAAGTCTTGCTCGGAGCCATAAAGGTGATGCTGTTCTGCGCCGCCTCTTCCGAAACCGTCGCAAACGGATGATGCCCGGCCTGCGGGAAAGCCAGTTCGGCATGAATCTCATCGGAAATCACAATCACCCCATGCCGGTGGCAGATCTCTGCCAGACGCACCAGCGCCTCTTTCTTCCAGACCACCCCTCCGGGGTTGTGCGGATTCGAAAGAATCAAAAGCTTGCAACGCTCGTCGATAACCGACTCCAGCTGTTCAAAATCCATCTCATACACGCCATCTACCAGCTTCAGCGGATTATACACAATCTCGCGATGCATGTTGCTCGGCACGATACGGAACGGATGGTACACCGGCGGCTGAATAATCACCTTGTCGCCCGGCTTCGTAAAGCACTGCACGGCAAAGCCAATTCCCTTCACAATACCCGGAATGTAGCTCAGCCACTCTTTCCGGATCTTCCAGTTGTACTTGTAATCTACCCAATCGATAATTGTTTGAAAATACGTTTCGTCCGGAAAGGTATAGCCAAACACCGGATGTTCACAACGCTTCTTCAAAGCCTCCACAATAAAGTCCGGCGTGGCAAAGTCCATATCGGCCACCCACAGCGGAATCAGGTCCGGATTTCCGTAAGCCTCCTTCAACCCGTCCCATTTCACGCAGTTCGTCCCGCGCCGGTCAATGATTTCATCAAAATTATATTGTTTCATATATCAAGATATAACATCACTTACAACGTAATTTTCTCTTTCAGCGGCAATGTATCCGAGGAACTGCCGACCATGATTTCGAAATCGCCCGGTTCCAGCTTCCAAACACCGTTGCCCTGATACAATTCCAAGTCCTTCTTGTCGATTGTCAGTTCCACCACCTGGCTCGTTCCGGCAGGGATATGCACGCGCTTGAACGCTTTCAGCTCCTTGGCCGGCTTGCTGTGCGAAACGACCACATCCTTGACATAAGCCTGAACCACTTCGTCGCCATCCACCGCTCCGGTATTGCTTACCGTCGCGCGGACACGGATATTCGTTTCTGTCGGAATCACTTCCAGCTTGTCATACGAGAATGTCGTATAGCTCAAGCCATAGCCGAAAGGATAGAGCGGTTTGGCATCGCCTTCGATGTAATCGCGGCGATTCGCCCCCCGGTTCGGATTATAGAACACCGGAAGCTGCCCCACACTCTTCGGCACGGAGATAGCCAGACGGCCGGCCGGATTGTAATCGCCGAAAAGCACATCGGCAATGGCATTTCCCCCTTCGCAACCCGGATACCACGCGTCGAGAATCGCATCAGCCTTGGCTGCACAATTGTTGATAATCAACGGACGCCCCTTGATCAGCACCACCACCAGCGGTTTGCCCGTTGCCGCCATCATCTCGAACAATTCATTCTGGCGGCCCAGCAAATCCAACGTGCAGCGGTCGTTGCCTTCGCCGCTATCCATATCGCTCAATTCGTTCTTGCTGGCTTTGGCAGCTCCGGTAGCCTCGAACTCGGCACTGAAATCGCGGGCGCTGGAACCACCCAACACCAAAACAATCACATCACTCTTTTCTGCCACCGCCTTCGCCTCGGCCATACCGGCATCAGACATATCGCGGATGGCACAACCCTTGGCATAATTCACTTCCGTATCGGGACCTACCGCCTGTTTGATTCCGTCGAACACCGTCACCACGCTGCCCTCGGCCTGCGGAGCCGTATAGTCGCCCAACATATTATAGGGAGTATCCGCATTCGGCCCGATTACGGCAATCGAACGGATGCTCTCTTTCTTCAACGGCAATGTCCCGTTATCGTTCTTCAACAAGATCACCGACTGGCGGGCCACCTCGCGGGCCAGTTCACGATGCGCTTTCAGCTCCTCCTTCGTCAGTCCGTCTTCCTTGGCCAGGAACGGCGCATCAAACAAATTCCACTGGAATTTCAGCGTCAGCATCTTCCGGACAGCCTCATCCAGTTTCGCTTCGGAAACCTTGCCTTCCTTCACCAGCTCCGGAAGTTTCCGGTAAGCCTGTCCGCCCAAATCGGATTCCACACCGGCATTGAACGCAATATCCGCCGCATGCTTCAGGTCGGCAGCCACGCCGCTGCCCGTCATGCCGTCGATTGAGAACAAATCGGAAACCACAAAACCCTTGAATCCCCAGGCATCCAGCAAATCGGTCAGCAACGCCTTGTTGCCCGTGCAGGGAACACCGTCCACCTCATTGTAAGACGTCATGAGCGACAACAAGCCAGCCTCTGCCACTTTCCGGAACGGCGGGAGAATCACCTCCTGCAATTCGTTCTCGCCAAGATGCGCGCTACCGCCGTTATGCCCTCCTTCCGGAGAACCGTAGGCCGCAAAATGCTTCACCGTAGAAATTACCGGATAAGCCGCATTGTCCTGCATTCCTTCCACCACGGCCTTGCCCAATTCGCCTGCCAGGTAGGTATCTTCTCCAAAGTTTTCTTCCACACGAGACCAGCGCGGGTCGCGGGAAAGGTCGATAACCGGTCCGTAGCCGATATGTCCGCCCTGTTTGCGCACCTCCATCGCCTGGGCTGCCCCCATCTCGCGCAGCAAGTCCGGATTCCAGGTCGAAGCCTGTCCGATACCCGTCGGAAACGAGGTCGTCCCGATAGCCATGTGTCCGTGCGGGCATTCCTCCGCCAGAAACATCGGAATTCCCAAGCGCGTATTTTCGATGCAATAGCGTTGCAGCATATTCGTCGCCTCCACCGCATATTCCGGATTCAGTCCGCTCTTCAACGTCTTCTGCGTCCAGGGGTCAGCTCGCATGAAGCCCCAAAGCGTGCCAGTGCCATGCTCCACAACCACCTTCCGCGCCTCGTCGGTCAGCGTAATCTTATCACCCGAACGCTGGTAGAGCGGCCAACCGAATTCCGCCAGCAGCTGCCCCGCCTTTTCCTCGACCGTCATCTGCTGCAACAAATCGTCCACACGCTTCTCCAGCGGCTGATCCGAATCTTCATAAATATCCTTTTTCCCATTCTTATTGAAATCGATCCATCCCTTCTTGTAAATATCTGCCGGAGGATTACCCGCCGCAGCCACGGCAAGCCCCAGGAACGAACCGACCAAAACCGTTAATGCTTTCATGTTTTTTTTGATTTTTGATTTAGATTGTTTGAGCTGTCAAAGATAATATAAAAAAGTGATATACTGAGCAGTTTAAAGAAAGATGATTGGGAACTAAAGATTTAAGGGAAAAGTTTTCTGTATGAATCAGATATCATATATATCCAGCAAAAGATTCTTCAGACGTTCAGCCTCCGCCACCATATCGCTGGCAGAAGTTCTATTGACCAACAGATAGGAACTTGCTTCATCAAAATAAAAATGCTCGAACAACTTATCGCTTATTTTTCGCAAAGTCAACTCCTTATATATTCTGAAACGCTGATTGTTGCACACATCTTCTTCTGTTCTCGTACGCAAATCCCGACTGTTTGCTCCATTGACAACAAAAGAAGCATGAGGATATATGTTAAGAATTTCAGGGACTATCGCCAGACAAGTTACCAATAACCTCAAAGTTCCCAGATAGTTGTGTACATTCACTATGCGATGGTATTTATTCTCATTCTTACGATCACGAGCAGCATAAAATTTAAGAGCAAAAACATTGTCGTGCTGCTCCACCCGGATGATATACTTCAAACTTTGGCAAGTATCCGTCCGCTCGGTAAAAAATTTATAGATGTAAGCCCGGTCAAAAGCATCATTGGGAGACGGCGATGCTTTCTGTACAAACTGATATTTATAAGGCTGGATATTGTCTAACACGGTCAGAGCAGTTTAGGACAAGCCGTATAGCGTTCCGGCAGCTGAGAAACATCGGTACTCCTTACTTCCCGGATTATGCCGCGAAAACTAATTCTCTTCTGTTCGGACATAGGCCGCCATCCCAAGCGCTCGGCCTTGGATTTTTTAGGAGAAGACATCTTTCTGCCCACGCCTCTGGAAACCGCTGTCTGTATGAATGAACCCATTTTATTCCTTCTGGTTTTTAGTTTCTGCAAAATTAGTCAAAAGATTGGTCGCTCTAAAATAAAACGCCTTTTTTTCAAAAAATCCGGTGCTTTGCCTGCAAAATCGCAGTGATACAGCTTTACTTTTCCATTTTTCATGCTGCTGAACCCTTCGCCTGCATAATTATTCACTTTTCGCCCCCGCCGAACAGTTCGCCAGCTTTGCTTTTGCATTTTTTGCCCCGTCGAAGTGTTCGGCGGGCTTGCTTTTGTATTTTTTGCACTGCTGAACGGTTCGCTGTGCATAAATATTCATTTTTGGGGTTGCCGAACGGTTCGCCTTGTATAATTATTCATTTTCGGTGCTGGCGAACTGTTCAGCGGCGGTAAAAAGCCATTTCCGGGAGCAGAGAACCGTTCAGCGGCTTTCGGAAAGCGGCAGCAAATCGAGGCAAGGGTTTGATTACTCCCCGATTCCCCGTATCTTTGCAGGCGAAATAAATTAAACAGAGAAAACATTGGCAAGAAAGAAGAAACAGTTGCCTTTGCTTGAGAAGGTGACGATTACAGATGTGGCAGCGGAAGGCAAGGCCATCGCGCGGGTCAACGAGATGGTGGTGTTTGTACCTTTTGTCGCTCCGGGCGACGTGGTGGACATCCAGTTGACACGCAAAAAACATAGTTACGCCGAAGGAAAGGCGGTACATTTCCACGAGTATGCCGAGAAGCGGGCCGTGCCGTTCTGCGAGCACTTCGGCGTATGCGGCGGTTGCAAATGGCAGCATCTGCCCTATGAGGAACAATTGAAATACAAGCAGAAGCAGGTGGTTGACAACCTGACGCGCATCGGAAAAGTGCCTTTAGGCGAAGTGCTGCCCATCCTCGGCTCGGCGCGAACGCAGTTTTACCGGAACAAACTGGAGTTCACGTTCTCAAACAAGAAATGGCTGACGGAAGAGCAGGTGCAGTCCGGCGAAACCTTCGACGACATGAACGCCGTAGGCTTCCACATCCCCGGAATGTTCGACAAGGTGCTCGACATCCGCAAATGCTGGCTGCAAGACGACGTGTCGAACCGGATCCGCCAGTGCATCCGCGAGTACTGCCTCAGCCACGAGGGGTATCCCTTTTTCGACCTGCGCAACCAGGAGGGGTTCATCCGCACACTGATGATTCGCACCGCCTCGACAGGCGACCTGATGGTGGTCGTCGTTTTCTACCACGAAGACCGCGAACGGCGCGAAGCCCTGCTGCAGCACGTAGCGGAGCAATTCCCCGAAATCACCTCGTTGCTCTACGTCATCAACGGCAAATGCAACGACACGATTACCGACCAGGAGGTGTGCCTTTTCCGCGGGAAAGACCACATCATCGAAGAGATGGAAGGACTGAAATTCAAGGTCGGCCCGAAATCATTCTACCAGACCAACAGCGAACAGGCCTATACCTTATATAAAGTAGCCCGCGAATTTGCCGGCCTGACGGGAGACGAGCTGGTATATGACCTCTACACAGGGACGGGAACAATCGCCAACTTCGTTTCGCGCCGGGCACGGAAGGTCGTCGGCATCGAATATGTGCCCGAAGCCATCGAAGATGCAAAGGTAAACTCCGCCCTGAACGGCATCGACAACACGGTTTTCTTTGCCGGCGACATGAAGGATATCCTGACAGGCGACTTCATCCGCGAACACGGGCGCCCCGACGTGATCATCACCGACCCGCCCCGCGCCGGGATGCACGACGATGTAATCAACGTGATTCTCCAGGCCGAAGCGCAGCGGATTGTCTATGTGAGCTGCAACCCCGCGACACAGGCACGCGACCTGGGGCTGCTCCATGCGAAATATGACGTAAAGAAGGTACAACCGGTCGATATGTTCCCGCATACGCACCATGTGGAAAACGTCGTGCTGCTGGAACTGCGGCAAGCCTGAACAAATTTGAAACGATGAAAACATTCAACCTGTATATCTGTTTGCTACTCTTCCTGGCAGGCTGCGGCTGGCCGGGCAGAGAAGGTGCGGACGGAGATTCAGCCGCGGCCTACCGCGACCTTCCGGAGATACAGGCTCGCGACACGCTGACGGCGGCGACGCTCTACAGCTCGACCAGCTATTTCCAATATAAGATGCAGGCGATGGGCTACGAATATGAGATGGTGGCCGACTTTGCCCGCTCACAGGGGCTGGAACTGGAGATTAAGGTGGCAGCCAACGGAAACGAACTGCTCCGGATGCTCGACGAGGGCGAGGCCGACGTGGTGGCCTACCCGATTCTCTCGACGCAGCAGAACAAACAACGGTATCTTTTCTGCGGACAGGAGGAGCAAAGCTGCCAGGTGCTGGTGCAACGAGCCAACAAGGGCGACACGGTCCTGACCGACGTGACGCAGATGCTCGGCAAGGAAGTTTTCATCAAGAAGCATTCGCGCTATGCCAACCGGATTGAAAATCTGAATCAGGAGCTGGGGGGAGGCATCCATATCCGCTACATCGACAGCGATTCGATTACGGGGGAAGACCTGATTGCGATGGTGTCAAAAGGAGAGATAAGCTATACCGTCTGCGACGAGAACATCGCACGCCTCAACCGCACCTATTATTGGAATATCGACACGAAGCTGAAGATTAGTTTCATGCAGCGCTCGTCGTGGATTGTCCGGCAGGACAGTCCGGCGCTGGCGCAGGCAATCGATGCGTGGGCGTCGGACACGAACCGCAAGCGTTCGTTCAACGCCATCACCAAGCGCTATTACGAGCTGGGGAAACTCAACGAGAGCAGCCAGCCGCTGCCGGTCAAGCCGGGGCATATCTCCCCCTACGACGAGCTTTTCCAAAAACATGCGCCTTTGCTCGATTGGGATTGGCGGCTGCTGGCGGCAATCTCCTATCAGGAATCGCATTTCAACCCGAATGTAGTCTCGTGGGCCGGGGCGGAAGGATTGATGGGCATCATGCCCAACACGGCGAGGGCGTTGGGCGTGATGCCGCACGAACTGAAAGACCCGGATATGGGAATACGCACGGGGGTGGACTGCCTGCGGCGTTTCCGGCAAGGGTTTTCGTCGATAGCCAACCCCGAGGAAGTGGTGAAGTTCACGCTGGCGGCCTACAATGCCGGCATCGGGCATGTCTATGACGCACAGCGGCTGGCAGAAAAGTACGGGAAGGACCCACAGATATGGGATCACAACGTAGCCGACTTCATCCGCCTCAAGAGTGACCCGGAATACTACAACGACCCGGTCTGCAAACATGGCTATCTGCGCGGTTCGGAAACCTTCGACTATGTGAAGGAAATCATGGCACGCTACCACCAGTATTGCCTGAAAACCCCATAAACCATTCCTTACAGAATTGAAAAAGCCCGAGCCATAAAGACTCGGGCTTTCTTTCTTTAAACATCAATATTAACAATAATAGTAGTGTATAATAAGTATAATTGAAAAATAAAGTTGCTTATTTATTGAGTGTGGCAAAGATAACACAAAATTCGGACAAGGACGAAAAAAACCGCCGATTCTTCCCAAACCCTACGGATTCAAGGACGAAACGGCGGCTTTCCGATACCAAAAGAGCGGTTAGTCTTTGGCCTGATGGATGGTAAGCTGCGGATACGGGAATCCGATACCTACCTCGTTGAAGGTCGCATAGACCCGCTTGTTTACATCAAAGAACACATCCCAGTAGTCCGCACTTTTCACCCAGACACGGACGCTGATATTGACGCTGCTGTCGGCCAATTCCTTCAAGCCGACGAAGGGCGGAGCCGGCTCAGTCAAAATGCGAGGATCCTCGGAAAGAATCGAATTGAGGACTTGCTTGACGTGCTCGAAGTCGCTCCCATATTCCACACCAAAAAGCCAGTCCACGCGACGGATGTTCTGCTTGCTGTAGTTCACGACGATGCCACTGCTCAGCGAGCCGTTCGGGATATATATCACGCGGTTGTCGGCTGTCGTCAGGACCGTATGGAAAATCTGGATTTCTTTCACCGTACCGCTCTCGGTGAGCGCGTCGATGTAATCACCGACCTTATAGGGCTTCAGCAAAAGAATGATCAACCCACCGGCAAAGTTGGAGAGATTCCCGCTCAGCGCCATACCGATGGCAACACCGGCGGAGGCCAACAGCGCAGCGAACGATGCCGTCTGAACGCCCAACGCCCCTACGACCGACACAATCAACAGGATGATCAGGACCACATTAACCAGACTGCCGACAAAACTTTTGACCGAAGGGTCGATTTTTTTCCGGTTGAGAATCTTACGGACAAGCATATTGATAAGATAAACCAGAAGACGGCCGATCAGGAATACCACTGCGGCTTTCAGTAAAGTCCATCCCAACTGCACGCCGTGCTCGAACAGGGAATTCCAAAGTGCGGGAAGTTTTTCTTCCCAAGTTAAAACAGTCAACAACATAAGCTATAATAATCTTTAATGTTTATACGATTTAATAATTTCCGTTTCCGCCAACGGGAGGCATTCAGTAGTTTTGCACTCACAATCAAAAAAGAAACATCTGAAATGAAAGTTTTGTTCACGTTACTAAGTTGTTTTTTATTTTCAGTTTTTTCCTTGTCTGCCCAAACCTATGAAGAATGGGTGGAAAAAAGTTGCGACTATATCGATAAAGGCGACCTGGTATCGGCTGAAGCAAGCCTGAAAGCGGCCATGCGCCTCGAGCCGGCCAATCCGGCCAACTTCGCCCTGCTGAGCAACCTCGGTACCATCCAGCGCCGGCAAGGCAAGAAAGAAGAAGCCTTGATTTCTTATACTGCCGCACTTAGTCGCCATCCGCGCAGCCTCACCATCCTGGAAAACCGCGCATCGCTCTATACCGAACTGGGTGAACGGGAAAAGGCCCTCAACGACTACAATACGCTGCTCAGCATCGACCCGGAAGATCAAGAGGCCCTTTTCTGCCGAGGAATGATCTTCATCCAAATGAAAAACTACCTGTGGGCAGAGCAGGATTTCGACAAAATCCTTGAGGTGAATGAAAAATCCGTCCGCGGCCGACTGGGACATGCCATCCTCGAAAAGCTGCGGGGCAACTACGACTACAGTGAACGGATTTTCAATTACCTGATCAAGGAAATGCCACGCGAATGGATTCTCTATGAAGAGCGCGCCGACCTCTATTTCCTGATGGGGAAAAACGGACGCGCCATGGCCGATATCAACCGTATCTTTACAGAAACTACGCCGACGGCCTCAATGTATGTCCTTCGCGGGAAAGTAAAAATCGCACTCTTCGAACGCGAATCGGCAGCCGAAGATTTTCAAAAGGCCCTGGAATTGGGTTACGACGCAGATGT
>CALVFH010000083.1 GCA_944326775.1 uncultured Parabacteroides sp. | reverse complement strand
CTTGGGAGGCAATGAAACCACACTGACCACTTATACCATCGTCAGCAACCTGGTGGCGGCGGTGATGATTCCGGCGGTGTTTCCACTGGTGGAGATGCACTCGGCAGGCTCGTTCGGGCAGCAGTTCATGCTGATTCTGCGCCACGTGTTCCCCCTGCTTATCTGCCCCTTCCTGGCAGCATGGGCACTGAGGGAGTTCTTTCCCAAAGCGCATGCCTGGACGGTGAGGCTGTTCGGCAGTCTGGCTTTCTACCTGTGGGGCATCTCGCTCATCATTGCCATCGGGCTGACACTGCGCTCGGTAGTGAACAGTCATTTCGACCCGCACGTGCTGTGGCTGCTGGCCCTGTCGGGACTGGTGGTCTGCATCTGGCAGTTCGGAAGCGGCAAATTAGTGGGCAGGCATTATCACGACTACATCAGTTGCGGGCAGGGCAACGGACAGAAGAACACGCTGCTCGCCATTTGGACAGCCTACACCTACCTGTCGCCCGTCATCTCCGTGGCGCCGAGCTGCTACATCATTTGGCAAAACATCGTGAACTCGTGGCAGCTGTGGCAGAAAGAAACCAAATTAACACTGCATAAATGATATGAAACGATTCAATTACTTACTCTTATCCGCCCTGCTTGCCTTATGCGTCGGTTGCGGCGGACAGCCATCCTCCCCTCAAGAGGAAAAGACGAATGATAGTATCCTTGGCATTCGCGAGCAAGGCAGTTTCCTGATTGGAGGTACGGTCAAGACTCAGCCGGGCACATACAACACGCACCAACCGTTGAAGGCGGACGGTCAGACCCTACACGGCGACCACGCCTACGTATCTTACCAAATTCCGGTGAATGCCCGCAAGAATCCTCTCGTCTTCCTGCACGGAGCGGGACAGTCCGCCAAGACCTGGGAAAGTACGCCCGACGGACGTGAAGGTTTCTCTACCCTGTTTCTTCGTCGGGGATTCAGCACCTACCTGATAGACCAGCCGCGCCGGGGACGTGCCGGACGCAGCACAGTGGACGAGACCATCCGGGCGACGCCCGACGACCAGTTCTGGTTCGAGAACTTCCGTATGGGTGTATGGCCGGAGTATTACGAGGGCAGTCAGTTCCCCCAGTCGGCAGAAGCCTTGGACCAGTTCTTCCGTCAGATTACGCCCAATACGGGAGCTTATGACGAGCAACTGATTGCCACCGACCTGACAGCCCTGATGGACAAGATAGGTGGCGGCATCCTCGTTACCCACTCGCAGGGCGGCGGACCGGGCTGGCACACGGCCATCAAGAGTGACAAGGTGTGTGCCATCGTATCTTACGAGCCGGGCAGTGGTTTTGTCTTTCCCGAAGGCGAGACGCCCGAACCCTTGCAGACCATCAGTCCGTTCGGGGCACTGACGGCTACCTCTGTTCCTTTGACCGACTTCGAGAAGCTGACCCGTTTCCCCATCCTTATTTATTACGGTGATTATATCCCGACCGAACCCAGCGATAACTGGGCAATGGACAGTTGGCGGGTCCGTCTGCAGATGGCACGCCTGTTTGCCGAGTGCATCAACCGTCACGGCGGGGATGCCACGGTGGTGCACCTGCCCGAACAAGGCATCACGGGCAACTCGCATTTCCTCTTTGCGGAACGGAACAATGTGCAATTGGCAAATCTGCTCTCCGCGTGGCTGAAGGAGAAAGGGCTGGACTAACTACTCTTCTTAGTCACATAATACATAAATGCAAGCATCTCTGGAGCGGGAGTTTCGGGGATGCTTTTTTGCTTTCTGTAATATGGGTGCTGCAATCCGTAATCTGTGTATGGACGCGTACGTTGGCATCGCGTACCTTTGCATTGTAACAAATTAAAACAGATTGGTTTATGAAAACAACTATCCTATCCCTCGCCATCCTGCTGCTGACAACGTTCTTGCCTGTACACGCACAGCAGGCCGACACGCTGAGCACCCGGCAACAGAACATCGTAGCCATTGCCGCCTGTACAGGTAAAGGCGACCTGACGAACTTGAAATCCGCTCTCGCCCGCGGGCTGGATGACGGTATGACGGTGAACGAAATCAAGGAGGTGCTGGTACACGCCTATGCCTATTGCGGCTTTCCCCGTAGTCTCCGTGCCCTGCAAACCTTTATGACGGTACTGGACGAACGGAAGGCGCAAGGCATCACGGACACGATGGGACGTGACGCATCACCCGTTACCGACACGCGCGATAAATATGCTCGTGGGGCAGAACTCCTCGAAGCGTTGAGCGGTGCACCAAAAGATGCGCCCAAGACAGGCTATGCCGCTTTTGCCCCCATCATCGAACAATTTCTAAAAGAACATCTCTTCTGCGATATCTTCGAGCGTGATGTGCTGACCTGGCCCGAACGCGAACTGGCCACCGTATCCATTTTGGCTGCCATGGGTGGCGTGGAGCCGATGCTGCAATCGCACACCGCCATCTGTCTGCACCAAGGATTCACTCCTGCACAGATGGAACAGATGAACAACATCGTGGCACGTCTCGAAACGAAGGAAACGATCAAAGACCCGTTTGCACGCGGCACGTTGATGACAGACAATCCCAACTTTACCGACAAGGCGTGGCTGCAGGGGTATGTCTCCCCACAAGATGGTTTTAACTGTACGGTGGCCAATGTGACCTTTGCCCCCGGATGCCGCAACAGTTGGCACAGTCATAAGGGCGGACAGCTCTTGCTTTGCACCTCCGGTAAAGGATATTATCAGGAGAAAGGCAAGCCAATCAGATTGCTTCTGCCCGGCGACGTGGTAAAGATTGCCCCTGACGTGGTGCATTGGCACGGCGCGGCTCCCGACAGTGAGTTCACCCATATCGCCATCGGTACGCAGTTGGACAAAGGCGGCGTAACCTGGCTGGCACCTGTGACGGACGAGGAATACAACAGCTATACGGAACAATAACTTAAAAAATATACGACAATGAAAAAGTATTTTATCTATCTGATGATGGCTTTTGCCCTTGTCTCATTCAATGCCTGTTCGGATGATGACTCGATGCAGGAAGAACCGGAAACGGAACAACCCGAGACTCCGGATGATTCTGATGACCCCGACAATCCGGATGAACCGGAAAACCCGGACACCCCCGATGACCCGAATACTCCCGATGAACCTTCGGGTGAAAGCAACATCCTGATTGCTTACTTTACCCGTACGAACAACACCGGCACGATAGCCGCACGAATCGCCGAACTGACTGGCGGCACACTCTACCGCATCGAAACCGTGGTGCCTTATCCGGATGACTATACCGAATGTACGGAAGTGGCACGCGAGGAACTGGAGAACGGCACACGTCCCGAATTGAGCGGCACGGTAGAGAATATGGAACAATACGACATTGTCTTCGTGGGCTGCCCGGTATGGTGGGGCGATGCGCCGATGCCGATATGGTCGTTTCTCGAAAGCGACGCATACGACTTCACCGGCAAGACCGTTATCCCGTTCTGCACCTACGCTTCGACGGGCCGCGATGCTACCCTGCAACGTATCATAGACCTTACGCCGGATTCGGAACATCTGGAAGGTTTCGGGACAAGCGGACGTAATACCGACGGCGTAGAACCGTGGCTACGGGAAATAGGTATCCTTGAATAATAACATTAAAACAATATGGACAAATGAAAACAAAGATTATCACCCTCATTGCCCTGCTGCTGTGCGGGACAAGCATCTATGCACAAGACCACAAGACATTAGTAGCCTACTTCAGCTGGAGCGGCAACACGCAACATGTGGCTGAATACATCGCCAAAGAAACCGGCGGCACGCTCTTCCGCATCGAACCGGTCAAGCCTTATCCTACGGAATATACACCCTGTACAGAGGTTGCCAAGAAAGAGAAAGAAGACAATGCCCGTCCTGCCATCAAGAACAAGGTGGCAGACTGGGACAGTTACGATACGGTATTCATCGGTTGCCCCGTCTGGTGGTGGACGGCCCCGATGATTATCAATACCTTCGCCGAGAGTTATGACTTCAAGGGCAAGACCGTCGTGCCCTTCTGCACCTACGGAGCGACCTACCGTGACGAGACCCTCGCCAAGATTGTGGAACTGACACCCGATGCCAAGCACCTGAAAGGCTATGGTGTCATCGGCCGCGACACAAAAGGTATCACGGAATGGTTGAAAGAGATTGGTCAACTTAAAAAGTAGGATTGTATGAAAGCATATATTCCGTTTGCGTTGCTATGTGCATCGCTTGTATTTGCCTCTTGCGGTGGCGAAGATAATGATATTAATGTCCCCACAGAGGAAGTAGTTCCGGGAGAGAACCATCATATACTGGTTGCTTATTTCTCCGAGCCGCTGCCCGACAACGGTGTAGATGCCGCCACTTCCGCCAGCCGCCTGATTGTAAACGGTGACCTTTACGGCAGCGTAGAGTATATGGCGACCGTTATCGGCGAAGCGACAGGAGGGGATATGGTACGCATCCAGACTGCCACACCTTATCCGGAGGATTATAGCAGCTTGGCTGACCAAGCCAATCAGGAACGGCAGAACGGTGTGCATCCCGCCCTTGCCACAAACATTGAAAATTTCGATGACTACGATGTCATCTTCGTGGGTTATCCCATTTGGTGGTATCAGATGCCGATGGCGATGTATTCCTTCTTCGATGCATACGACTTTTCCGACAAGACAATCATCCCGTTCTCCTCGCATGGCGGAAGCGGCTGGTCGGGCACGGTGGACGATATTGCAGGTATGGAGCCTGGTGCCACGATGGTAAACGGATACAGCATTTCGCGCAACAGCGTGGCAGGTTCGGAAGAAGGCATACGGGAATGGCTGCAAAGCATTGGGATGTTGGAGCAGTGATGTCCATTTCCAAGAGTATCAGATATCAGTCATCATCAGTGTCTGATACTCGTCATCGTCAGTATCTGATACCCTTATATAGAGGGTATCTGATACCCACGGTCAGCAGTATCTGATACTCGTGGTCGTTGGTATCTGATACTCTTGAAATGGCATACTGGAAGGACTGTAAGGTTTCGGAATGTTAGTATGTAAAAAGGAAGAAATCATCTGAAAGAAGGCGCACGGCACGAGTTCCGTCCGATACCGGAGTACTTGTACAATGCCTTGCCGTTCTTCTTTCCGAAAAACGATGAATAAATAAAGGAGAATAACAGTTATGAACAATTTTACTTATCAATACCCCGTCCGCCAATATTTCGGAAAGGGGTGCGCCGAGAGCGCATTGAAAGAGGAAATGAACCGTGTGGGAAAGAATGTGCTGCTGGCATACGGCGGCAGTTCGCTAAAACGCACGGGACTTTATAATACCCTGATTGACTGGCTACACGAGTGTGGCAAGAACGTGGTGGACTTCGGAGGCATTATGCCTAACCCCACGTATGCCAAGGTGCAAGAAGGCGCACGACTGGTGCGCGAGTACGGCATTGACTTTATCCTGGCCGTGGGCGGTGGCTCGGTCATCGACTGCTGCAAGATTGTGTCGGCACAAGCCAAACTGAATGAGGACATCTGGGAGATGCAATATACCAAGCATCAATACCCTACGGAGTTCGTGCCGATGGGAGCCGTGGTCACGGCATCGGGCACCGGCGCCGAGCAGAACAACGGAGCGGTCATCACCCACACCGAAAAGAAGCTGAAGCAGCCGTTGGTGGGTGCTTACCACAGCTTTGCCATCTTGGACAGTGACCTGACACGTACCCTCCCGATGGCACAAGTTGTCAGTGGTGCGTTCGACACGCTAAGCCATTGCATGGAGACCTATATGGGAAAGCCGCAGACGGACAATCTTTCCGATGAAATTAACGAGGCAGTGATGCGCAACGTCATCAAGAACCTGCGTGCATTGACTGCCGACCCGGATAATGACTTTGCCCGCGGCGAACTGATGTGGGATTCAGCACTGGCAGAAAACGGTCAGCTGAAGCTGGGCAAGCAGACCGACTTCCAATGCCACATGCTGGAACACGCTGTGGGTGCTTATACTGACTGCAACCACGGACGGGCGTTGGCCATTATCCATCCCACACTCTATCGTCACTTGCTGAACGAAGGCAAAGAGAAGCTGGCGCGTATGGCAGAATGGGTGTGGGGCGTAAAGGGTGATACCGTGGAACAGACTGCCGCTCTTGGCATCGATGCCCTCGAAGCGTTTATCAAAGAGATGGGGTTGCCCACCCGTTGGAGCGAGCTGGGCATTACGGACGAAACGGTGCTCCGTGCCGCTGCCGATAGTTGCCTGCTGATGCCGGGTTGCTGCAAGCAGTTCTCCCGCGACGAGTTGTTTGAGATATTGAAGGAATGTATGTAACACGATAAAAAGAAAATAGTATGAATATTACTATAGTAAAGACAATCTTGTGCAGTGCCGCTGCCTTGATGCTGGCAGGCACCTCTTTCGCGCAAAACAACCAAGCATTTACCACGGTAGAGTTTTCAGACAGTCCTAACAGCAACCCGTGGGGATTAGTCTATCGCGGTGCTATCACAGCCAACGAGCCGGGCAAGGTGAACATCCATCGAATTAATTATGACCTGAACGGATTGAAGATAGTCGCCAACGTCTATACGCCTGCCGGATATGATGCCTCAAAGAGCTATCCGGCCTTGGTCGTAGCGCATCCCAACGGTGGCTGCAAGGAGCAGGTGGCAGGACTTTACAGCCAGCGCATGGCGGAACAAGGCTACATCTGCCTGGCCTTTGATGCCGCCTACCAGGGTGGAAGCGAGGGTGAGCCGCGCAACGTGGACAAACCAGCCAACCGTATGGAGGACATCCGCCGCGCGGCCGACATTCTGGCGCAATATCCCGGTGTGGATGCCGACCGTATCGGTATCCTCGGCATCTGCGGCGGAGGAGGCTATACGCTGAAAGTGGCACAGACCGACAAACGCTTCAAGGCGGTGGCTACGCTGAGTATGTTCAACACGGGACTGGTACGCCGCAACGGTTTCCTCGATTCGCAAATCAACGATGTGCAGGAGCGGCTTGCCGATGCCTGTGCCGCTCGACAAAAGGAAGCCAACGGTGAAGCGCCCGAATATGTGGGCGATATGAGTGGTATGACGCCGGAACAGGCCAAACAACTGCCGTTCGACCTTTATCGCGATGGCTACGAGTATTACCTCCAGACGCACGCCCATCCCGGTTCCACCTTCCGTTATACCAAGAGCAGCCTGGTGGACTTGATGGCATTCGATGCCTCGGAAGGTATGTACCTCATCAACCAGCCCTTGCTGATGATGGCAGGCAGCATTGCTGATACCTTCTATATGACGGAACAATGCTACAGCAAGGCCACGGGCACAGCGGACAAGGAGCTGTTCCTCATCCCCGGCGCCACGCACATCCAGACCTACTGGGTACCAGAGTACGTAAACCAGGCTGTCAAGAAGCTGACGGAGTTCTTCGGGAAGTATCTAAAATAGAAATAAGCGTATGTATCCACAAATCATTTGTCACGTAATGGGGTCCGTCGATGGCCGCTTGCTAACCGACCGCTGGACGGAACCGTTCGATGGAAAAAGCAAGGGCGAACTGATGGGTATCTATGCCGCTATCGGTCGCCGGTTGCATACCGATGCCTGGATGTTCGGAAAGAATACCCTGACAGAAGGATATTTCCCCAAGAAATTTCATGCCCCCTCCCTTACGCCATATACTAAGCCGGAACCGTTTGTTGCCAGCTACACGACCGAACGCCTCTTTGTTGTGGCTGATCCGGATGCGAATATCCTTTACGAATCTTCTAAGGTCAGAGGGGATAGTATCGCCACCATCTTGCCAGAAACAGCTCCGGCCAGCTATTTAGCATATCTTGAGCGACAAAATATTTCCTATCTTTTTGCCGGTCCTGATGGGAAAGATCTTCGTATTGCTATGTGCACTTTGAGTGAGATGTTTGATGTTCAATCGCTCTCGCTGCAAGGTGGAGGTATCATCGACGGGGCCTTTCTGCAAGCCGGACTGATAGACAAACTGAGTCTGGTTGTTTATCCGGGCATCGATGGCTCGGCGGATTCCACGTCTATCTTCCAATATATTGGTAAAAGGAATCTGTCGCAAGGACAGTCACTCGAACTGTTGTCTGCACAGACGATGGATGATGGGGTGGTTTGGCTGCGGTATAAGTTCCATCGTCTCCAAGAAGGATAAAAACTCATTTGGGAGACAAAATGCTCAAAATAGAAGAATTTTCTCTAAGTTACTGCAAATCGCAGCAGCTTGGAGAAAATTCTCTTTAATAAATATAAGTTACAAAATCGTTGGAGGTTTTTATTGTAAAACTTATTTTTTATGAAATAGAATTTCTATTTGTCCTGCACAAGGTGATGCTTCCAATGTTTTGCAATAATTTCCCCAAGCTATTTCCGGATAGTCCCAGCGATTATTTACATAAAGGATGACTTGTCCGTCGGTACGGGTATTCATTCGGCATGCCAATGAGGCTGATGGAGAGCAAACCGAAAGAGAACCTTTCTGATTGACATTTGTCAGGGTATAATAATAAATGTTCTCCTTCAGACTTTTGGCTCGTTGTGTTAATGGACGAGTACAATTAGCTCCGGCATCTGCCCAATAATAGAAATTGTGAGTATCGTCTGCCCAAGGTTGTTGAGGCTTTTCCCCATAAGCTGCTTGTCTGGAATTGAATAGAGGAGTATTGCCTTCGTTTCCAGCCATGGCCTCTTGAGGATAATAGCTCCACATGCCTTTTCGTTTCCAAGTCAAATGGTTTATGCTATCTGCAAGATGGAAAGTTAACCCTGCCTCGCGTAAATAACCATTAGGTTCGCCATTTGTCATGTAGCTGATACGCATTCTCCCATCTGGAGAAATCAGAATTTGCATATCTGTTTGGATATTTTTGTATGTTCCGGAAAGAGAAACCTCTATATTTTCATTGATTTGTGCATAATTCAAATTAGATTTCTTCCAATCGTCCTCTGACGTGACGAGGCGATCTGCCATTTTTCTGACTTCAGCTCCGGAAAGATGATTTAAATTGATGAAGAGATTAAGGAACGGACCACGTTTGATAAAGATTTGGCCATTAGAAGTTGCATTTTCTATTAATCCGGTCCCTTTAGAAAATGGAATTTCAAAAGTATTACCACGTATGATATAATGCGTTGCAGTTTCTTCTACTACTAATAGTTTGTTATCAGCAGTTGGCTGTGGCATCAAAATAGGTTGTTCTCCTAAAGAGATACGCTCAGTATCAATCAAATCTCCTTTATCTGTATAAAAAGAAATATCTAAGAATGTTCCAGTTTTCCAACTCTCTCCTGGAAGGAGCAATAACCCTTTTTGATGAGGTTCTACAGAAGGCATTTTTCCCTCTTTCTCTATACCATTATAAGTATAATGAACTTTTGTTTCATTTAAATTTGTATGGTCGAAACGATTATAAATAGGAAGAACAATGCGTTCACCACTGGTGATATCGTTAATTTGCGTTTGCAACAAACGAATCGGGGAGTATGCTTTTTTAGTAGCCCAAAATTCTGGTTTCTCACGTCGCCAGACATCTACAATGCCCCATTCACCGTAGCCTACACAGTCCCCTTGGAAATCTTTCGGTTTAGCCGTATGAGCAAATTCTTTCCAGAAAGCATTTCCGATTTTAGGTTTCGGTAAAGAGAATGTTTCATCAACATAACCCCAAATGGCTCCGCCTAATCCGCCACGGGCATCAAACAGTCCGCTCCACATTTTCTCGATAGAGAAGCCCCAAAATTCGCGAATACCTGGATCGTTTTGTAGGGTTTCGTAGGTGTAACAAGCTGGATGTGCCCATTCATCAAACAACGCAGGTATGCTATCCCCCTGGAAGTTATGGACCGAACGATTCCATTGCTCTAAGTTTCCGTTATAATCTTGATAATGCATACTTAGGATATCATAGATAGGTTTACGATCACCTACCGAACCAGGAAAACTGAAGATAACCGGACGGGTTTTATCCGTTGATTTTAACCAATCCCATGAAGCTTGGAAATTTTTTCCGTAAACACTTTCATTACCAATTGACCAAAGGAGAATAGATGCATGAGAACGGAAAGATTTTACCATTTCATGTAATTGTCCTAAATAGCGAGGTGTGAATGTGGCACTATCTTGCGATTTGCCCGGAGCATAATTTTTTTGCCGATATGTATCAACAAAACAAGCTGCCGTTTCGCATTCCACATAAATACCGAACTTATCGCAGTAATTCAGAAAATGTTCCGAAGGAGGATAGTGAGAGGTTCGGACAAAGTTCATGTTCGAGCGTTTGAAAAGCAGGACATCCAAACTATCTAATTCGGCCGTAGTGGTACGTCCTAGAGTTGGATGTATATCATGACGACAAGCTCCGCGTAATTTTACCTGTTTACCATTTACCAGCATTTGGTTTCCTTCGATTTTTATTTCACGGAAACCAATCTGTTGGGAGAAGCAGGCAACTTCTGTTCCTTTATGATTTAATTGGATAGAAAGAGTATAAAGGTTGGGGTGCTCAGCATCCCATTTTAAAGGTTTAGAGATGAAAATGGTATGAATATTCTCTCCTGTATGTATCGGAAAGTTCGTTTGTTCAAGAGGAAATTTATTCCCTTTGGGATCAGTTAGGGTATAACTTGCTTCCATATCGTTTTCTGATTGGAAAAAAATACGTAATGTTGCATCTTGAAAAGAATCATCCAAATCTGTTTCCGTATGGAAGTCGTAAATAAAATCTTCAGGCAAGGCAAATAATGTAACATCCCGTAAGATACCGCCGATAGGATGATGTGCATACCCTGAAGCATAGGAAATATCATCTAAGCGATCAACAACTTCCAATGTTATTTCATTATTCTTACCCGGATGGATAAAAGAGGTGATATCGGTCTCCCAACGAGTGAATCCACCAAAATGTTCACGTACAAATTTTCCATTGATATATAATTTTGCCTGGCTGTAAACACCGTCGAAACGAAGTATGACAGTATGATCTTTAAAATCTATTGGCACGTGGAATGAACGCCGGTAAAAGAATGGAGTATCATGTTTGATTGCGTAGCCTTGCATGGCAACTTCTCCGGGAACTTGTATTTTTTCCCATTTACTCTTTTCTGAATAGCGAAAATACCATTCACCGTTTAATTGTATTTTGTTTTGAAGAACACCTGTCTGTGATGTAGGTATCACGTAACTTCGTTCTCCGTCAGTTATTTCTGAGGGGAAAACGGCTTCGCTTGCAAATAGTAACAAGATGCTAGCACTTCCTATTATCCATTTTTTATTCATAAGTTATATTTTGTTTGATATTGATTATTTAAAATTATAAGGAGGATACTCATATATATCCAATGTATCATGTTTGTTATTTTTATGCTTTTCGCAAAGATAGATGTTGTACCTTTTATTCTTTTCGGATATATTTGCATATATCTATACTATATTTGCGGAAAAGATAAAAACGGTAATAATTGTTGAATCGTAAAATACAAATAAGGGAAATATGAAAGCAGTGTCCGTAGAAAAAGTTATCAAGTCTGCTACTTCCTCATTTTGTGCTGTTCATTATGAAAATGAATATTTTACAGCACCTATGCATATACATTCAGAATATGAGTTAATTCTTATTGAAAAGGGTGAA
>CALVFH010000082.1 GCA_944326775.1 uncultured Parabacteroides sp. | reverse complement strand
GGACTATTTTTCTGATTATTTATATTCTCATTGTGTGGAAATTTGAATTTAAGACTAAACATCTGTCACATGCATAAACTACGTATTGCCGGGTTGGGCCTTCTCCTGGGACTCCTGATTACCTCTTGTTCGACATTCCAGAAAACGGAACAGGCTCCGACCACCTATAAAAGTGCCAAACGGGAATTCCGCGGCGCATGGATCCAGACCGCCTTCCAGGGCGAATATGCCCAAATGACGGTTCCGGAAATGAAACAAAGCTTTATCCGCAAACTGAATTACCTGAAGAAATGCGGCATCAACGCCATCATCTTCCAGGTCCGTCCGGAAGCCGACGCCTTCTACCGTTCCGAGCTTGAACCGTGGAGCCGCTTCTACACTGGCAAACAGGGAGTAGCCCCGGAAGGCGATTTCGACGTCATGGCCTTCCTGATTGAAGAATGCCACCGCCGGAACATGGAGTTTCATGCCTGGCTGAACCCCTATCGGGCCAGCACAGCCGGAGAGACGCCCTTTGCCGACACCCATATCTACCACAAGCATCCGGAATGGTTTGTCCGCTACAACAAACAAATCCTATTCGACCCGGGTATTCCGGCTTGCCGCGAATTTATCTGCAAGGTGGTCCGCGACATCGTCAGTCGTTACGATGTCGATGCCATCCACATGGACGACTATTTCTATCCCTACCCGGTTGCCGGCTTGGATTTTCCCGACGACAAAAGCTTCCGGAAATATGGCATTCCGGCCGGATTCAAAGCCAGCCAACGGGCCGACTGGCGACGCGACAATGTCAACAAACTGATCAGCGACCTGCGGCGGACCATCCTGCTTACCAAACCCTGGGTTCGTTTCGGGATCAGTCCGTTCGGTATCTACCGGAACAAAAAGAACACGCCGGACGGCTCGGGAAGCCGGACAAACGGGTTGCAGAATTATGACGACCTTTATGCCGATGTCCTCTATTGGGTCAAACAAGGCTGGATAGATTACAACATGCCGCAAATCTACTGGGAGATCGGTCATCCGGCCGCGGACTACCTCACCCTGATCAAGTGGTGGAACCGCCATGCGGGGAACGTTCATCTCTACATCGGACAGGATGTGGCGCGCACCATGAAAGCCGGCGACCTGACCCGGAAAATGCGCGTCGAACGCAGTCTGCCGCATATCGGAGGAAACTGCTTCTGGCCAGCCAATGAAATCCTGTGGAACAATCACGGCGTAGCCGACAGCCTGCGGCGGAACTACCACCGCTATCCGGCACTGATTCCGGCTTATACCCGTCAGCACGACCGGGCGCCCAAGCGCGTCAAGAAACTCCGTGCCGACTGGACACCCGAAGGCTACCTGCTGCACTGGAAAGCCGAGCAAAGTCCGACCAATCCGGAACTCGCCTCCTACTTCGTCATCTATCGTTTTGCCAACGGAGAAAACGTGGACCTCAACGACCCCAGCCATATCGTCGCCACGACCCGCGAATGCTTCTATTATCTGCCGTATGAAGACGGCCAGACCAAATTCTGCTATGTGGTAACGGCCGTGGATCGCTTCCATAACGAAAGCGAAGGAAGAAGCAAGAAAGTGAAATTGTAAAAGTGTAATCGATAAAGGAATAAATATTCGTCCGTTTATCCAAAAAAAATCTTTTTAAAAAGCGTTTGAAACAGATAAAATCATATATTTGCAAGACTTAGAGAAAGTGAAACATCAATGAATATGAAGAAAGCAATATTTTGCTTAATAGCACTGTTTTTAACGCTTGCTTCCTGCGAAGGCCCTGTCGGTCCGATGGGTCCCGAAGGCCCGGCTGGAACCGGGACAAACTGGAAAGTCTATGACAACATCGTCATAAACAGCAACGACTGGGAACTGATTCAAGACGCGGATGGCTCCCATCCCCGCTACATGGCAGAAATCAACCTGCACGACCTGACAGACGAAGAATTCGATTTTATCTATACGGACGGATCTTTCCAAGGGTATGTATATAAGGATATGGGGATTGAAACCCAGACACCCCTGCCCTATATCGTCCATCGGGAAGCGGTAGATGATCAAGGAGCTTACATGACGTGGGAGGAAACTTACGACTTCGACTACAGTCCGGGAACAGCCGCGTTCTATGCCACGTATAGCGATTTCTTCGTGGACCAGCGTCCGCCAACAATGACATTCCGCATCGTCCTGATGTGGTAAAAGACTGCGCATTCTCCCGACACTTATGGACAAAAAGGACAATACGAGAATCAACGAAGCCATCGCCCGCCTGTCGGACGAGGCTTCTTATCAAAAACTCTTTCATGCTTATCGCGACGAGGAAGGCCTGCCCTCGACCGAGAAACTGGAAGAAGCCGTCAACTTGTGCCGTGCCATCCTTTTCCCAGGCTATTACGGGAAAGCCAAAGTCAGCAAAGCAACAATCCGTTTCCATACCGGAGTCCAAGTAGAACAATTGCACGCCCTGCTGTCGAAAGAAATTTATGCCGGTTTATGTTTTGCTGATCCGGACTGTCCGCAATGCAACGAATCAGCCCTATGGAATAAGGCAACTACCCTCTCCGAATCATTCTTAACGACCCTGCCCTCCCTGCGCGACATTCTGGCTACCGATGCAGAAGCGAACTACGACGCCGACCCGGCAGCACGGAACCGGAGCGAAGTCATTTTCTGCTACCCGGGGTTCCGGGCCATTGTCAATTACCGCATTGCCCACGAACTGTACCGGCTGGATGTCCCCTATATTCCCCGCATCATTACGGAACTGGCTCATTCCGAAACCGGAATAGACATCCATCCGGGAGCAAAGATAGGACATCATTTCGCCATCGACCACGGGACAGGTACCGTTATCGGAGAAACCAGCATCATCGGAGATTATGTCCGTATCTTCCAGGGAGTGAGCCTGGCTGGAGAGAAGCTTCCTCCCGACGAATGCGGCAACACGATCCGGGGCATTGCCCGGCATCCCATTGTGGGCAACCACGTGACCATCTATTCCAATACCACGCTGATCGGACGGATACACATTGCCGACGGTGTCGTTATCCAAGGAAACCAGTGGGTGAATCAATCGATAGAAAAGTAAGAATAAATATTTTGAGATTTAATACACGTACAATTTAACACACGTATAAATGAACGAAACATTCGAAATGGTTGCCAAGACCCTCTACGGATTAGAGGACATATTGGCCGAGGAATTAACAGCCTTGCATGCCAACGATTTGCAGATAGGCAGACGCATGGTGTCTTTCACCGGAGACAAGGAACTGCTCTATCGCGCCAACTTCTGTTGCCGCACGGCATTGCGTATCTTGAAGCCCATCTACCACTTCAAGGCCAAGGATGCCGACACGGTCTATAAGGAAGTGAAGAAAGTAGAGTGGGAGAAATACCTGACGCTGGACAAGACGTTTGCCATCGACTCGGTAATTTATTCCGAAGATTTCAACCACTCCAAATTCGTGGCCTACCGGACCAAAGACGCCATCATGGATTATTTCATTGAGAAATACCAGAAACGTCCGTCGGTAAGGGTCAATAACCCGGATTTATATATCAACATACATATTTCGCACAACGACTGCACACTGTCAATCGACAGCTCCGGAGAAAGCCTTCATAAACGCGGCTACCGCGTGGACCAGACCGAAGCTCCGCTGAACGAAGTGCTGGCTGCCGGCATGATCTTGAAAACAGGCTGGCGGGGCGAATCGAATTTCGTAGATCCGATGTGCGGTTCGGGTACGCTCCTGATCGAGGCGGCCCTGATTGCCCGCAATATCGCTCCGGGAATCTACCGGAAGGAGTTTGCTTTCCAGAAATGGATTGATTACGACGAGGAACTTTTCCATAAAATCTACAACGACGATTCGCAAGAACGGGAATTCAATTACAAATGCTATGGTTCAGACATCCTGCCTCAGGCGATTGAAATTGCCCGCGAAAATGTCCGCAGCGCCGGTCTGACCAAATGCATCGAACTGGAGGTAAAACCGTTCCAGCAATATACCGAAGCGCCGCAACCGGGTATCCTGGTCACGAATCCGCCGTATGGGGAACGCATCACCAATCGGGACCTATTGGGTCTCTACAGCATGATCGGCGAACGGCTGAAACATGTTTTCATGGGCTATAATGCCTGGATCATCAGCTATAAAGAAGAATGTTTCGACAAGATAGGTCTGCATGCTTCCGAACGTATCAAACTGATGAACGGCTCATTGGAATGCGAATATCGCCACTACGAAATGTTTGAAGGAAAAAAGAAAGACTTCAAAGCGATGAAGGCGGAAGAGAATGGTCCGAGGCCCAGGAAGGAAGACAACCCGACCCCGTCGGGGGAACGGAGACCGTTCCGGGACGGAGGAAAACCAAGAGTGAAAAAGACCGACCGCCCCGAACGCCGCTTCGCAGCAGCCCGCCGGGAAGAGGGCGAAGGCCGACGAAACCGCTACGAAGAAAAACGGCCGGCAAAGATGCGCTATCGGGACAATAACGACCGGAAGCGTTTCGACCGGGACCGTAAATCATCCTATAAGAAGAAAGGACGTTCCTATGAAGATTAAACATTGGATTATCGGCTTATTGTTATTACCCGTAAGCGTAATGGCTCAGAAGGATTTAACATTGCAGGATTTGATTCCGGGAGGCAAGAATTATGCCAAGTTCGTTCCGAAAAACCTGTCGCAGCTCCAGTGGTTGGGCGAGCAGTATGTTTATAACGAAAAGGATGCCTTATACGGAGCTGAACCCAAACACGAAGCGGAAGTCATTCTCGACCGCAGCACTTTGAACGAAAAGCTGAAGGCGGCGGGAGTAGATACACTGGCCCGCATGCCGCGATTCACGGTTCCTTACCCGGAACGCCCCGTCCTGGCTTTCAACCATAAGGGGCATTGCCTGCATTACGATTTGAAAGAAGGAAGCATTGTCGCCAACTACACGATGCCTAAGGAGGGAGAAAACTATGATTTCTGCCCCGCAAACCATAGCTTTGCATTTACCGAAGGACAGAACCTGAAAGTGCTCTTCCCAGACAATCAGGTGAAAGAGGTTACGACGGAAAGCAAAGCGGGAGTGGTCTGCGGCACGTCGGTGCATCAGAATGAATTCGGCATCCGGAAAGGAACCTACTGGTCTCCGAAAGGAAACGCCCTGGCTTTCTACCGGATGGATGAAAGTATGGTTACAGATTATCCGTTCGTCAATATCGACAAACGGGTTGCTACGGCCGAACCGCACAAATATCCGATGGCGGGCATGAAGAGCCACCACGTAACCGTAGGGGTCTATCACATGGGGTCAGGTAAAACGACTTGGCTGAAAACAGGTCTTCCGAAAGAAAAATACCTGACCAATATTTCCTGGAGCCCGGACGAGCAATACCTTTATATTGCCGAACTCAACCGGGGGCAGGACACGATGAATCTGGTGGCTTACTCGGCCAAGACCGGAGAAAAAATCAAGACGCTTTTCACGGAAACGGACGAACATTACGTAGAGCCCCAACATCCATTGCTTTTTGTACCGGGACAAGACAACCAGTTTGTCTGGCAGAGCGAACGGGACGGCTATAACCATCTCTATCTTTACGATACGGAGGGGAATATGCTGAAACAACTGACCAAAGGGGAATGGGTGGTTCTTTCCGTGGAAGGGTTCGACGCAAAAGGTGAAAATCTATTCTATACGGCAACGCAACCCCATCCACTCAGTTCGTTCAGCTACGGGACGCCGCTATGCATCACGAACTGGAAACTCAATCTGAAGAAGGGGGAAGCAACTTGCCTGAACCACGAGGAAATCTTAGGAAACGGCGTACATCAGGCACGGATCAGTCCTTCGGGAAAATATCTGTTGGACAGCTATTCATCGTGGAACATTCCAAGAAAGATTGTGCTGACCGATACGAAACGGAACAAAGTCGTGGAAGAACTGCTCGTTGCCGAGAACCCGTATAAAGACTACGAGATGCCGGAAATCGAACGGGGACAAATCACGGCAGCAGACGGCAAAACGAAGCTGAATTATTTTCTGGTCAAGCCGCTCCATATGGACGACACGAAGAAATACCCGACCATCGTCTATGTTTACGGCGGACCGCATGCCCAACTGGTTACCGGAAGCTGGATGGGAGGTGTCAGCGGATGGGATATCTACATGGCCCGCCGGGGATACGTAATCTTTACGGTAGATAGCCGGGGCTCCGCCAACCGCGGACATGCGTTCGAGAGTGTCATACACCGCAACTTGGGTGTGAATGAGATGGCAGACCAGGTCAAGGGAGTAGAATTCCTGAAAACCAAACCCTATGTGGATGCAGACCGTATCGGAGTACACGGGTGGAGCTACGGAGGCTTCATGACAACCAACCTGATGTGTTCTTATCCGGACATTTTCAAGGTCGGAGTAGCCGGCGGACCGGTTATCGACTGGAGAAACTACGAAATCATGTACGGCGAACGGTATATGGACCATCCGAAAGAAAATCCGGAAGGTTACAAAAATTCCAATCTCAAACTAAAGGCAAAGAATCTGAAAGGACATCTGCTGCTGATTCACGGAGATATCGACCCGGTGGTTGTCTGGCAACATAGTTTAGGCTTCCTGAAAGCCTGCGTGGATGCCAACACGTATCCGGATTACTTCGTATATCCCCGGCACGAACATAATGTGATTGGGAAAGACCGCCCGCATCTGCACGAGAAAATAACGAGATATTTTGATGACTATTTAAAGAATCAACAATGAACATATTATTATTAGGCTCAGGCGGCCGTGAACATGCTATCGCCTGGAAAATTGCACAAAGTCCCAAAGTCCGGAATCTCTACATCGCACCGGGCAATGCCGGTACGGCCTTGGTGGGGAAAAATGTCAATATTAAAGCTGACGATTTCGAGGCTATCCGCGAATTCGCTCTTGCCCATGATATCAATATGGTTGTAGTAGGCCCGGAAGATCCTTTGGTAAAGGGTGTCTATGATTATTTCAAAAACGATGCCGCTTTATCTCATATTCCGGTTATCGGACCCAGCAAAGCAGGAGCCCAACTGGAAGGGAGCAAGGATTTCGCCAAAGCATTCATGATGCGCCATCATATCCCGACCGCACGCTACAAAAGTATCTCGGCAGAGAATCTGCAAGAAGGCTATGCTTTTCTGGAATCATTACAGGCTCCCTATGTATTAAAAGCAGATGGCCTGGCTGCCGGAAAAGGCGTTCTGATCATTGACTCCTTAGAGGAGGCAAAGAAAGAATTAGGCATCATGCTGGAAGGGATGTTCGGAGATGCCAGCAAGACCGTCGTGATTGAAGAGTTCCTCGACGGCATCGAATGTTCGGTTTTCGTCCTGACCGACGGTTCAAACTATAAGATTCTGCCGGTAGCAAAAGATTATAAGCGGATTGGAGAAGGAAACACGGGCTTAAACACAGGAGGCATGGGAGCCGTTTCACCCGTCCCGTTTGCGGATGCCACCTTCATGCAAAAGGTTGAAGAACGCATCATAAAGCCGACCGTAGAAGGTCTGCGTTCCGAAGGCTTGGACTATAAAGGGTTTATTTTCCTTGGCCTGATCAATGTCAAAGGGGAGCCTCTCGTTATTGAATACAATTGCCGGATGGGAGACCCGGAAACGGAAGTCGTCATGCTTCGAATCCAGAATGACTTGGTGGACTTGCTGGAAGGTGTGGCTGAAGGGAACTTGGGCGACCGCACATTGACAGAAGATCCGCGAGCAGCAGTTACAGTCATGTTAGTCAGCGGCGGATACCCAGAAGCCTACGAAAAAGGAAAAATCATCACTGGTCTGGACACCATCACGGAGAATATCCTTTTCCATGCAGGTACAAAAATGTCGGATGGCCAGATTGTAACCAATGGCGGACGTGTAATCGCGGTAAGTTCTTACGGAAAAGATAAGGATGAAGCCTTGGCCCGTTCTTTTGCGGGAGCCCGGAAAATACATTTCGACAAGATGTATTATCGGCATGACATTGGTTTCGACCTTTAATTGCGATACGGAAAGAAATAGCAATAACAGATAAACAAGAGGGTGTATCAAAAGATACACCCTTATTTCATAGCAGACAGGATTGAATCAACTTTTTACCTTGTATAATGAAAAATATCATAAGATTATGTTTGGCTTCTGCATGCATCTTTTTCTGTTCCATGACGCATGCCCAAACAGACATTGACGGGAACTACCCCAACAACAGACAACCACTGGTACAAAAAGAATATATGGCTTTGCCCATAGGAGCCATCCGTCCCGAAGGTTGGCTCAAGGAACAACTGATACGGATGAAAAACGGCCTGACCGGTCATCTGGATAAAGAGTATGAAGCCGTCATGGGAGAGCGCAACGGCTGGTTAGGCGGCGATGGCGACGTATGGGAAAGAGGACCTTACTGGATAGACGGCCTGCTGCCGTTGGCTTATATCCTGAACGATCAGGAACTAATTGAGAAAGTACAGCCATGGGTAGAATGGGTACTTCAGTCCCAGCAGGAAAACGGTTTCTTCGGTCCGGACACGGACCGGGAAAACGAACCGGGCCTGCAGCGCGACAATGCCAAGGACTGGTGGCCCCGCATGGTCGTACTGAAGTTTATGCAACAATATTATATGGCCACGCAGGATGAACGGGTCATTCCTTTCCTGACACGCTATTTCCACTACCAACTGGCAGAATTGCCGAAATCGCCGCTGGGCAAATGGACCTTCTGGGGAGAGCAACGCGGAGGAGACAACCTGATGGTGGTCTATTGGCTCTACAACCAGACGGGCGACAGCTTCTTGCTTGACCTGGCGGAACTTATCCATCAACAGACTGTTGACTGGGCTAATATTTTCACGAATACCGGATGGCTGAACCGTCCGCTGAGCCTGCATTGTGTCAATTTGGGACAAGGCTTCAAAGAACCGGCCATTTACTACCAGCAAAGTAAAGACCCGCGCTATCTGGAGGCATTGGACAAGGCGGTAGAGCAAATACGTCCCGGCATCGGACTGCCCACCGGACTTTGGGGTGGAGATGAACTGTTGCGCTTCGGTTCTCCCGTAACCGGGTCGGAACTATGTACAGCTATCGAAATGATGTTTTCGCTGGAAAGCATATTGGAGGTAACCGGCAATGCGAAATGGGCAGACTATCTGGAACGGGTGGCCTACAACGCGCTGCCTACACAGATAACCGATGATTTCTCTGCACGCCAGTATTACCAACAAGTCAACCAGGTAAACATCACCCGCCAGTGGCGTGAGTTTTCCACTCCGCACGATGATACCGACATTCTCTTCGGTACGCTCACCGGTTATGCATGCTGCACGTCGAATATGCACCAGGGATGGCCTAAATTTGTACAGAATTTATGGTATGCGACAAGAGACCAGGGTGTCGCGGCTTTAGTATATGCCCCCTCGACCGTAAATGTCCGGGTAGCAGACGGCGTATCTGCCTGCATCACTGAGAACACCGGCTATCCGTTCAAAGAAGAAATACAATTCACCTTTTCCTATGAAGACAAAAAACAGAAAGAGGCTTACTTCCCCTTCCATTTCCGGGTTCCCGGCTGGTGCAAAAATCCGAAGGTTAAACTGAATGGCGAAGTGATACCCGTAGATGCCTGCCAGGGAGAAATGGCCCGCATCATCAGAACTTGGGAAAAAGGCGATGTGCTGTCCATCACTTTCCCCATGGAAGTGTTCGCCAGCCAATGGTATGAAGGCGGAGCTTGTGTGGAACGCGGTCCGCTGGTCTATGCCCTGAAGATGGAAGAAAACTGGGAAAAGAAAGAAATGGAACCGGAACGGCAGAACACATATGGAGACTGGTATTATGAAGTAACTTCGCCCACACCTTGGAATTATGCTTTACCCAACCATGTATTCCAGGCTAAATGGGTAGCAGACAAGATAACGGTTCATGTGAAAGACTGGGACGGGACAACATATCCCTGGAACCCGGAACAAGCACCCGTCAGTCTGACACTCAAAGCCCGGCGGCTAAATGACTGGACATTGGTCAGAGGCTCGGCTGGTCCCATAGCTTATTACACACAGCAAGGCTACGATTTGGGTGCGGAAGAATCCATTGTGCTGATTCCCTATGGATGCACGACCTTGCGCATAGCGGAATTCCCCGTACGGCAATATTAAAAAATTTGATAAAGAGTAAATTCAAAAATAAGAAAAGCCATTATGAATATCCGAAATATCCTGCTAATCTTACTGCTTACCAGCATGATTAGCAGGTACTCTTTTGCACAACAGCAAATCGCGTTTATATCTGATGCCCATATTCAGAATGTAGCCGACCATCCCGAACTGGTACGCTCCATGGAGGTACAGGTACAATCTACCCGCCTGTTCAATGAAAACTATTATGCCTTACTGGCTGCGTTGGAAGACGTAGCACGCCGGGGTATCTCTCTGGTAGTGCTTCCCGGCGACCTCACAGACAACGGACAATATGTAAACCAGTCTAAAATAAAAGAAATATTGGATGCTTACAGTGCCCGCCATGGCATGCGCTTTTTTGTAACTACCGGCAATCACGATCCTGCACGTCCTTTCGGCTCACAAAACGAAGAACACGATTTCTTGCGACCCGACGGTACGCGAGGCACTCAAACCAACCATTGTGCCGGATATGAGGCACAGATGAAATGCTATTCGTCTTTCGGTTTTTCTCCACAACCTTCCGACATCTATTGGGAAACGCCTTTCACATCCTACCAATATGAAGGGTATGACTATGCTCAGGCCGTAGCAGAAAGTAGAATAGACAAGCGAAAATATGTATTGTGTGATTCGTTACAGGCCATTGACGCCAGCTATTTGGTAGAACCTGTGGAAGGGCTTTGGCTATTGGCTATCGACGGGGGTGTATATCTGCCCGGTCCGGTAAAAAACGGCATACAGACCTATCAGGGCTCCGGCATAGGACATAACTTGGTGCCTGCATACAAGCCTTTTCTGTTGCAATGGATTCGGGAAGTGACAGCCGAAGCCAAACAACGCGGCAAGACATTGGTAACATTTTCCCACTATCCGTTGGCTGATTTTAACGACGGAGCATCTCCGCTGGTGGAACAGGCATGGGGCCCTACGAAATTCGATTTGCAGCGTGTCCCTTCCGCTGAAGTAACCGAAGCTTTTCTCGAAGCAGGCCTTCGTCTGCACGTGGCCGGCCACATGCATATCAATGATACAGGGATAAAGCAGGGGAAAAACGGGAAATGCTTATACAATATTCAAGTTCCGTCCATCGCAACTTGCCTGCCGGCTTACAAGATTCTGACAGCAGAAGATGCTACGCATTTCCGTGTGGAAACTGTGATCCTCGACGGACCGGTTCCCGGCTATGATTCTTTTTTCAACTTGTACGAAAAGGAATACCAAGCCGACAGCACTGCCGGAAAACATCCCATCTGGAGCAAGGAAGCCTTACAATCCAAAACGTATGCCGAGTTTTGCGACTGGCAATTCCGTGACTTGGTACGTGTACGCTTCATCCCGAATGATCTGCCAGCCGTGGTTCGTAAAGATTTGGTAAATATGAGCGGCTTCCAATTATTAACACACGTGCAAGGACAACAGCCGACGAACATAGATAGGGATCTGAATTGGGACGGTTTCCAACTGATATTAGACTTATACCGGCTGCGCTATGCCGACAAACTGGCTTTACGCTGGATACCTGAGAAACGATTGGCTGCATACCGCACCGTATTTAAAGCTGCCCGCTCTTCTTCCGTCAACACCGAATTAACCAAACGCCTGTGCGAAATAGCTGACATCTTCGACTGCTTCTTACAAGGAGAACCGAGTAACAACTTCACAATAGACCTGGAAACTGATAGGATAACCGGAAAATAACGGGAAATCAATTCAAAAGAATGCAGGGCAAGAGTGTCAGACGACATAAGCTTGTCATATATACTAAAAGAGGGGACACCAGTCGGTGTCCCCTCTCCACTTAAGACTTTACCAATCATAGCCACTGGCTCTGGTTACGTAAAATCCTTACCTCATAGT
>CALVFH010000081.1 GCA_944326775.1 uncultured Parabacteroides sp. | reverse complement strand
AAAGAACTGTTCGGGGAGAAACGGTTCGAAAACTCGCTGCTCGAGCTCTACCACGAGGATTCGCGAACCATCATCGAGGAAATACATGCCGATTTGAAAGAGTTTACAGGCGAAACGCCTCAGTCTGACGACATCACCTTATTGGTTGTCAAACGAATGAAAGAAGCATAATGAAAGGTATTGTAAAAATGCGCAATCTGCTTTTCGTCCTGCTATTGCTTATAGTAGGAATAGGGGGATCTGCGTATTTTTACATCTGGAACCGTTACGAAGGCCAGAAAACAAAAACCCGCCAGTTGGAAGAGCAACTGCATCAAGCGGAAATAAAGGAGAAAGAGAACCTGATTACCCAACGGATCAGCAGCCAGATGGAGGAAATCGCCTACCAACAGAAAGAGATCTCGGACCAACAGCGACAAGAGGCCATCCATCAGACTCAGATCGCTGACCAAATGAGACAACACGCGGAAGCGGAACGGGAAAAGGCCATCTTGGCCGGAAATGCCGCCATCGAATCATACAACCAGATGGAGGAACAGAAGCGGATAGCTGAACTCCGGCGGGAAGAAGCCATTCAGGCCCAGATGCGTGCCGATACCCTGGCCAAACTTTCATTAGGGCGTTCGCTGGCTTCGGAGGCTTTGACACAATTCAATACGGGCAATGAGGAACTGGCCCGCCTGCTTGCTTTGGCATCCTGGAACTTCACGGAACGCTACGGAGGGGATATCTTCCAGTCGGCGGTATTCGATGCCCTGGCTACCGTAAGTTCGCTTTCCAAACAATGGAAAGTACACCAGAGTGCCGTACGCGACTTGCTCATGATAGAACTGAACCATCGGAATTACCTCCTTTCAGCCAGCCAATACGGAGAAATATACCTTTGGAAACCGGAACAAAACAGCATTCTGATGCAGCACCGGCTGATAAACAATCCGCAACTGGATTTCCGGAACCTGCTGCAGAATCCGGATGACGGAACCTTATATGCCCTATCGTTCGATGGGCAGATATATGCCATCCCCCAAGACAAACTCCTGGAAATTTCTCAAAGCAAGCTCAATAACGGCAACGCATTCCCGATTTTCCGCATTCCCGCCTCAGGATGTTTCGGACTGGCGTGGTGGGATGGGGCTTTATATACCGGATGCCGAACAGGCGCGATCTACCGGCTCTACCCGGAAAGTGGGAAATGTTCCCTTTTCTATCAACACCCTGCTCCGATTTCAACCCTACTATGCTACCAGAATCGTTTGCTGGTAGGTGATAATCAGGGAGCGATCTATGCCATCGACCTGTCGGGCAAAGCAGAACAGATTGAACCTGCATACGGACAAGCCGTATCGTATCTGGGAACCAATCCTACGGAAAACAGACTGACAGCAGGCTACAAAAACGGATTGTTACGCCTCATCCGGCAAGATCTGCCGGATGAAGAATTTATCGGACATGTATCGCCGATCTCACGGGCTTGCCTGTTCAACCATACAATGGTAAGTTGCAGCTATGACGGCTCGGTACGTCTATGGGCTGGCAACGATCAGACGCAAAAAGTCTCTTCGGCTATTATCTATCAATCAACGTCGTGGATTCATGCCATGGTGATTGATTCACCCAATGAACAGCTCTATATCGGCGACGAAAGCGGATCGCTGGCCGTAATTTCTATCTCGCCGCAACAAATGGCTGAAGAAATCCGACAACATCTTACCCGGGAATTTACTCCGGAAGAATGGGATTATTACATTGGTGAACTGAGTGCGTATGAAACACTTAAAGGGAGGAATAGAAAATGAGAAAACTTGGATTCATCTTCAGCCTGCTCATGGTAGTCTGCTCAGGACTGTTTGCCCAAAACGGGATTCCTTTCATGCGCAATTTCACTTCAGAAGAATATGGGGCTCATAACCGGAACTTCGATGTGGTATGCGACTCAGCCAGCACCCCTTATTTTGCTAATTTTGAAGGAATCATATACTTTAACGGGGCCCAATGGGACAAAATTCTGACACCGGGAATCTCTCGCATAACTCAACTCTACAAAGATCGGGAAGGACGAATCTGGGCCGGAGGGTACAACTATATCGGATGGATCGACGCAAGAAAAAACGGGACACCAATCCTTCAGGCCATCTTGTCGGATGATACGACAAAGGAAAAACGTCGCATTGGAGAGGTAACTGAAATCCGAGAAGACGGAGATAAACTCGTATTCTATTCTACGGAATATGAAATAAGCTATGAAAAAACAGAGGGAAAGATAGATATCGTACCGCTCTTGGAAACGGGAAAGATGCCAACTGCGGAAAAGGAACAAACCGTTTCTCTCCCAGACCACACCGTACTTCGTACTGACGGGGAACACGGATTGGCGGGTTATAACGCACAAGGCGAGCTCCTGTTCCGCCTAACGGAAGAAAACGGTTTATGCAGTAACATAATCAACCGAATCACTTTCGACGGATACGGGAAAATATGGGGAGCAACAGATAATGGGGTCTTCAGTATCCAATACCCGTCGTTCTTCACGCATTTTACCCAGCAGGAAGGATTGAAGGGAGAAGTTGTCAGCCTCATGCGATATCATGGGATACTCTATGCAGGCACTCTGCACGGCTTGTTTCGGTTCGACGCAGCGAGCCAACAGTTCATACAGCTCCCGGAAGTTACCCAATCGTGCTGGCAACTCACCCAAGGGCCAGACGGAAACCTTTATGCAGCGACCAGCAAAGGCGTTTTGCTTATCGACAAACAGCAACAAGGGAAATGGCTTGACCAGGACTATACCTTGAGTGTTGCTTTTCCACCCAACGAAATCGGAATCCGTTATAATGGAGAGATGGATGGAATATACGGGATAGGCCATGGCAAAAAAGTCAAAATTGCAGAAATAGAACGGGCGACTAAAATGGAATTTGCCCAGGGTTCGCTATGGGTGGAGACACTATATGGGGAAATCTTCAAAATAGATGAAAACGGGAAAAACACCTGTCTGGAAGACGGAGGATGCCGGCTCTACATCTCTCCGGAACAAGAAGTCTATCTTATGAACACGGCAGGTCTGACCCGAGCGGATCAGCTTCCAGCCAGACAAACAGCCGACAGCTCGGCCTATTTCAATCCCATAACCGACAAAGATTGGTGGCCGGGTATCGCGGCACGCGTACCTGCCAGTCAAGAGTCCTGGATCGTAAATGGCAGCGGACGGGGTATCTATGTCCTGAAAAACAAAGTTCTGGATGCACAAAAGAGCCAGCAACTGAAGCCGTTAAGCAGTTATATCGTCCGCACCCTATATCTGGAAGATACGAATCATGCCTGGATTGGAGGCGACTTTGGTCTCATACACATCGATCTCTCAAACTGGGACGGAGCGTATCAACAAGATCCGCAATGTTATATCCGTGCTATTCGCTTAAATCGCGATTCCATTTACTACGGAGGATACAACCAGGATCTGGATTCGTTTGACGACCTCCGGAAAAAAGCGATATTTCCGAGCCATATCAACAATTTCCTGTTCCAGTTCTCCACAAATACCGACAATATCAAGATCAATGCGGGGAATATTTCGTATGCCTATTATCTGGAAGGATATGAGTCCGACTGGTCTTCCTGGCAGAATGGCGCGAGCAAGGAATACACCAATCTTTCACACGGAAATTATACGTTTCACGTGAAAACGAAAGATGCTTTCGGCCGGGAAAGTGCCGAAAAAACCTTTTCCTTCCGAATTGAACGACCACTCTATCTGACATGGTATGCGATCACCGGTTATGTAATGATCGCTATCGGAATAATTCTGGCAATCGTAAGCCTGCGCATCCAAAAGCTCAAAGCTGAAAAAGACCGGTTGGAAAAAATCGTGGAAAACAGAACGGCTGAAGTGGTACGCCAACGCGACGAAATCACGGAAAAATCAACCCGCCTGGAAAAGACGCTAAGTGAGCTGAAGGCTGCACAAGACCAACTGATCAGACAAGAAAAAGCGGCAATGATGGGTAAGCTGACCGGAGGTCTGATTGACCGTATTTTAAATCCGCTCAACTATATCATTAATTTCTCCCACCTGTCCTTACTTTTATTGAAGGACATGAAAGAAGATATAGAAGACGAGAAAGAACATATTTCGGCGGACAATTACGAGGATATGAAAGAAATTCAGGAAATGATGAATACCCATTTAAGTAAAATAGAAGAGCATGGGAACAGCACATCGCGCATCCTGAAAGCTATGGAAGAAATGTTGGCTGAACACAAAATGCACCTGGAACCCATAGACATCAACCATCTGTGTCTGTCGAATCTCAATATTTTGAAGGAATATTATAAGAAGGAAATCGAACAGATGCACATTCGGGTGGACTTCAAAGCACACCCCGAGAACCCGCTGGTGGAAGCCGACCAGGTGCAATTAGGCAAATCGCTCCTCAGCATGCTACAGAACAGTCTTTATGCCGTACGGAAAGAATGGGAAAAACAGCCCTACGACGGTGAGATTTCAATCCTGGTCCGCCAAGAAGAAAACGATATTGCTATCGACATCCGAGACAATGGCATCGGCATCGAACCGACGATTCTAAACAAGATTTTCGATCCGTTCTTTACGACAAAAACTACGTCCGAGGCAGCTGGCGTAGGCTTATATCTAAGCCGGGAAATTATTCTCAGCTTGCATGGGACCATCGAGGTGAAATCAGAGAAAGACACATATACAGTATTCACAATCAAGTTAAAAAGATATTATGGAAACAACTGACACTCAAGTAAGCATACTTGAAAACAAGCTAAAAAACATGCAAACGCAACTGGAGAAGTCGGAGAAACTGGCATCTTTAGGCACATTGAGTGCCGGCATTGCCCATGAAATCCAGAATCCGCTGAACTTTGTCATCAATTTCAGCCAAATGGCAAACGATATGGTAGATGACCTGACCGATATCCTTGATGAAATGAATATCAACATCGAAGATGCTGGCAACACGGAGTTGAAAGAAACTATCAATACGCTCCGTTCCTATCTGGCCAAAATTGCAGAACATGGTCATCGGGCAACCGATATCATCCAAGGCATCTTGCTGTATTCACGCGGGAAAGCCGACCAGATTATCCCGACAGACTTATCCGAACTGCTAAAGAAATATGTGTGGCTATCGTTTCATGCCATGCGGGCCAACCTGACGGACTTTAACGTAACCATTCACGAAGATTATGACCCGTCAATTGGAATGGTGAATATCGTACCGCAAGATTTAAGTCGCGCCATCATCAACTTAATGAACAATGCCTGCTATGCGGTCTGGGAGAAACAGAAATCGGAAGGTGACACCTACCAGCCAACCATTACAGTCCGGACACGGCGCTCAGATCATCATTATTCCATCGAAATTGAAGACAACGGTATCGGAATGTCTGAAGAAACTCAAAAACAGATCTTCACCGCATTCTTTACGACCAAACCAGCCGGAGAAGGGACAGGGCTGGGTCTGTCCATTACCCGCAACATCATAGAAAACCAACATCACGGGAAAATCTCTTTCGAATCAAAAGAAGGGGAATATACGAAATTCACCCTTGAATTACCTTTATAAACAATCGCCTAAATTCATTAAGATGAAACAAACATTCGATCGACTTCTGTTTATTCCAATAGGTATCCTATTGCTGTGGTTTTGCCCGCTTCACCTCTTCTGCCAGGAAGAAATGCAGGAACGGCAATCGTTTGCCCAAGCTGAAGCAGAATATCAGATAGGACGTATCGATAATGCTATTACCATCATTCATGCCAATATCACCCATTATGACGGGACACTCAAATCAGGAGCCTATCGCTTGCTTGCGCTCTGCTATCTGGCCCAGGATGAGCAGGAAGAAGCGAACCGTTATATTGACCTTTTGTTGCAAGAAGATCCCTATTACAGCATTTCCGTTAATGATCCGGAACGATTTGCCGAGCTGATCCGAAACAAGAAAGAAGGCAAGACAACGATCGTTACCGCCTCTCAACAAGCAGAAACACTGGAAGAAGCCCCCGTACCTGTCACGCTGATTACGGAAGAAATGATTGAAGCAATCGGTGCACGAAATCTGAAAGATGTCCTTTTGGCGTATGTCCCCGGCATAACTTCTGTGGAAAATCTTGAAGAAGATAATGTTTCCATGCATGGTGTGTATTCGGCAGGTCAAGAAAAGATCCTCATCATGTTGAATGGCCAGCGCATGAATGCGCGAGCCACCAATAAAGCGGCCCCGGATTATAGCATATCCCTGGATAAGGTAAAGCAGATAGAGGTGCTGCGTGGCCCGGCATCTTCGTTGTATGGGAACGTGGCACTTGTAGCTGTAGTCAACCTGATCACAAAAGACGGTGCAGATATAGATGGCATAGAATTGTCTGCCGGCGCGGGAAATTTCGGAACAGGAAAGGCAGACTTATTATTTGGTAAGCGTTTTATGGGTGTCGATTTCATGGGATGGGCCTCGTTTTATTCTTCTCAAGGAGAAAGAATCTTTGTTCCTAAGAATTTAGCTATAAGTGAAAATCCTCACGACGGATACGCATTGATCGGCGCTTATAATCATAAACCTTCTTATGATTATGGTTTTGTGCTGAATTGGGACGACTTGACGCTCATGTTCAATCGTCGTTATGGCAAGAAAGTTCCTGCGTATGCGAATACTTTCACGTCTTTGGGGGCCATTTATGATTATGATTCCTATAAACACATAAATGGAGAAGCACCAGGACATGGCATGACATTTACGCATGCTGGCATCCGTTATTCTAAACAGATAGGTAAAATGAATTTAGAGTTAGATGCCTATTTTGATTTGAACGAAAGTACGCTTTATTCTGTTTCTGGAGATTCTGTTTATACTTCTGTTGTGGGAGAATCTGGTAATGAGGGACATTATTGCTACTTCCAAGTAATAAATTGGGCGGAATATGTTGTAGGCGGTAATATTTTGGCCAACTTTAAATATAATTGGTTAGGTAAAGGTAATTTTTTAATTGGAACTCAAATAGAGTATATGAATCTTTATAGTTCAGAAGGATTCGTTGGTGATGATTATATTGAAGTATTCCAATATTGGCCTGTTAACCCTGTTGGGTTAGGTCATGAAATTAGTTATTCTCCTTTTTTGCAGTTAAAGCATAGTTTTTCTGATAATTGGATATTGAATATTGGCGGGCGTGAAGATTTTAAGAAACGTAAGAATGGCGACCTTTATTCTTCATTTTCTCCGCGTCTATCTTTGATTTACATTATGAATGAGCAATTTAACATGAAAGCCAGTTATGCCCGTTCTTTTGTGGATGCTCCTTATTTTTATCGATATAATGAATCTCCGTCTTATAAAGGTCCTGAAAATCTTCGTCCTGAATACATGAATGCAGTTCAGTTTGGTTTGAATTATAAGCCATTGACCAATCTCTCATGGAATAGCGTGTTTTTCTATAATAAGTTGACGGACTTTATTTATCGGGATTCGAATGCAGAGCAGAGTGATTATCGATATTTGAATGCCGGTGAATTGCAAACAGTAGGTTTGGAAAGTTCTTTGCAATATACGGCTTCCCGTTTTTTTGCTAATTTCAATTTAACATGGCAGCATGTATTAAAGGGAAAAAGTTATACTTTCTCTGGTCATCAGGTATATAATGTTCCTAACTGGTTTGCCAATTTGACGCTACAAGGGAATGTTTGTAAGCGAAGGGAGCATTCTCTCTGGCTTTATGGTAATGGAAGACTTACAGGTCGCCAACTTTCTCCGATAGAGAATATGATGATAGGAGGTGAATACAGAACGGATATGAAAAACACACTGCCTGCTTATTTTATATTGAACGCGGGTGTCCGTTATCAATATAAACGTTTGGGTGCAGAACTTTCTTTTTATAATCTATTAGATAATACTTATTATCAAGGAGGAAGTACTTCCATTCCTTACATTCAACAGGGGTTCTCAACTCTTGTTTCATTGACATATAAGATATATTAAATTATACAGACATTATGAGATATCCATTAAATAGATTTCAGCAAATGCTATGGCAGTATGCGGAATTGTATCCTGCTGATTATTATAATTTAGGATTGAGCTTCCGTTTATCTGCCAATTTGAATCCATCAATGTTGAAAAATGCTTTTTCTTATATTGTTCAGTCTGTAGATAGTTTGCATACGGTATTGATTGAAGAAGATGGCAAGTACTGGTTAGAGACTCAAAATACGGCACAATTGGATTTTCAATTAGCAACAGATGAATATACATTGGAGCAATGTGCTATAGACATGAAGAATTTTACGCGTAAAGTTTTTGATTTGGCGACTCAACAGCCTCTGCGTGTCAAATTATACAAATTGAAAGATACGACATGGATGTTATCTATTGTATTTCATCATATTTGCATTGATGGAGTTTCTGTCGTAGATCTGTTGAATATGTTGGCCAAAACGTATGATGCTTTAGAGAAAACAGGCACTTATCCTCCTTTGGATACTTCTTCCTTGCAGGTTTGTTCGGAAGTGATGCAGAAGCGAAGTAATTCTCTGCATATTGAAAATGTTTTAAATTATTGGCATGATGCATTGGATGGAAAATCTCAAAGTATCCAATTGTCGGAGAAATCTTCACAGGAAAACAACGGTTACGAATATGATTACGTAACTTTTGCGATAGGGAAAGATTTGAATGAACGCATTAGCCATCTTTCCAAAGAACTTGCTACCACTCCGTTTTTAATTATGTTGTCAGCTTGGATGTTGGTAATGCAACGTTTGTCAGGACAGGAAAATATCTTTATTGATACATCCATAAATCTTCGTCCATCTGGCTTACATAACATGATTGGTTTTTTCGTGAATAACCTCCCTTTATCTCTAAGTTTCACAGAAGACATTACATGCGTTGACTTGATAAAATCGGTTACGCTACAGCGAAAAAGGTTGAAAAAAGCTCAACAATTGCCTTTTTCAGAAATAATTATGATGTTGAAAGAAAAGAGAGGAACGGCCATTACGGGTAATACGAATGTGGGAATTAATTTTGTCGGATGGAGTAGTGCTCTGAATATTCCATTTCAACAAGTGAATTGCCAGTTCTACCAACGGTGGGACAACCATTCAACGCTCGATCTTTTGTTGGAAATAGAGCCAACCGCTGAGGGACATTCACGTATTTGTTATAATAAAACATTTGATTTGACGTATGTCACCTCAATCATGCAGGCATTTCATAACGTTCTTTCAGAGTTTGCTTCCACACCCCACATGCCTTTATCAAAAGTTTCGTTGATTTCAGCTGCACAACAAAAACATTTATGCGAAGAAGCCTCCATGAATATCGCGAAGTTGCAAGAGGTAACAAAGTCAATAAACGAGGCTTTTGAAGCAAGGGCTCTTGGTCAACCTGAAAAGTTAGCCATGATATACGGGAATGAGCAAATCACTTATGGCGATATGTTGAAGACGGTTGATAGATACGCACGCCAGTTACGTCATAATTTCCGGCTAAGCAAGAAAGAAGACTTACCGGTTGGCGAGCCGATAGGAGTTTGTGCTGAAAATAAAATGCAGGGTATTATCTGGATATATAGTATCCTTCGAGCAGGTGGAACCTATACCTATTTGCCTTTGGATTATCCAGAAGACCGCTTGCGTTTTCTCATCAAAGATTATGGCATCCGTTATATTGTGTCTGACCAGGAACAGTTCCGTTCATTGGGTGTAGAAGATCTTTCGGTTTTTGCTCCTGATGATAGTTCGAATGATGCTGAATTTGAAGTCCTGCCTATCGTTCCTCCCGACACCAATGCTTATATTATTTCTACCTCCGGAACTACTGGTGTACCCAAAGGTTTTCCGATTACCCATCGTCAGATATTAAACCTTTTACACTCCCATTTAGGGTATAAATATGATAAGGGAGGAGTCATTCTTCAATATACGAATTTGAACTTTGACGTTTCCGTATGGGAAATCTTCGGAATACTTTTAGGGGGATATAAAATGGTCATTGCGACAGAAGATGAACGTTATTCGCCTCGTCTGTTTATCGATCTTGTAGATAGAGAATCCGTGTCGTTAGCTTACATCCCGCCTATATTCATGGCACAGATACAAGCTCAGTTCCCGGGAGAAATCATGCCCTCATTAAAAGTGGTTATAGTAGGAGGTGATTTTACCCCGGAAAAGGTGATTCGCCATTGGCAGAAAAACCGGCTTTTCCTGAATGGGTATGGCCCATCGGAAAATACCGTCTATGCTTCTTATTGCCCGATGAAAGACACGTCTCCCGCCAACGATATAGGTGGCCCTATCCTGGGCTTTTCCGCTTATGTTCTTGATCCTTATCTCAATATTCAGCCGGATTATATCAAGGGAGAACTTTATTTCGGGGGGCCGCAACTGACTTCCGGTTATATCAACCGCCCTGAGCTGAACGCCAGTAAGTTTATTCCGAATCCGTATGCAACGGAAGAAGACCGGAGATTAGGACGGAATATGGTCTTATATGCTACCGGCGACATCGTATCCCGCACCTCTGAAGGACATTTCCTTATTTATGGCCGCAAAGACCATCAAGTCAAGATACACGGGTTCCGCATCGAACTGGGCGAAATCGAGATGCGCCTGAACCAGCATCCCTCCGTCGCCCGTGCCGCCGTGGTTGTCCGCGAATTAGGAGGCGACCGTCGCCTGGTGGCCTACGTACAGCCTTGCGCCGATGTCAGTGTTCCCGAACTTCGTGCCCATTTGGAGGAACATTTGCCTTATTACATGATTCCTTCGGCTTGGGCATTTGTTGATTCTTTCCCGATGACGGCAAACGGGAAACTGGATCTTCGCAATTTGCCAGAGCCATCCATACAAGGCAGTACAACAGGCAATTATATTCCTCCGGTTACTTCAGAAGAACGTATTCTTGTTTCCGTTGTAGCTTCTGTTTGTGCCATTGAGCGTGTCAGCACGGATGTCAACCTTTTTGACCTGGGCATTACCTCCATACAGGTGATGATGATTGTGTCTGAGGCTGCCACATTAGGACTTGAATTGTCTGCTTCGGCATTCTATCGCTATCGCACCATCCGTGAGATTGCCCGTCATTGTGATTCAAACATTTGCTACTGGTACAAAGAAAATGATAAACCGATTGCTGTCATTGTATGCGGCGATACGTATTTTGCGCCGGATTATCTACCGGTTGCCGACCAATTGACAGAGCACTATTCCGTGTTGGTGCTCGAAACTTATCATGAATATATGCATTGCACCTCGGCAACGACCTGGCAACAAGTTATAGAGGCTTATTATGCTATTTTGTCTAAAGCGTTAGACGGACATACCCCTCAGTTGTTCTGCGGGTTCTGCATTGGTGGCGAAATGGCTTTGCATATAGCTTCTCTTTTTAGCAAACAAGGAGTACAACCTCACTTGCTGTTGATTGACAGTTTTATACGGAGGGATAAGTCATTACCTGTAGCTATTGATTATCCGGGCACAACCGAAGGTATCAATGCCCGCCGCAAAAAAGAAACGGATGAGATGCTGACCACCCAAGAACTGCCTCCTTATGGAGGTGAGATTCACCTTATACTTGCCTCACAATTTACCACGGAGCGTTTGCATTCGGATAAGGCGATGATTGAATCCGCCCAACGCCAGTTTGAAGAAAACGAATCGAACTGGCGGCGGAATTATCCGCAATGTTCTCTTGAATGGGTGGATGCCATACATTGGGATATTCTAAAGAAGGTCAGGATCGAGGAAATCCTGCGTCTGATGCTGAAAGCATAGGACTCGCGCGTGGCGGTGTGCCCCACGAGAACCGCATACGAAACTGCCGTTTTCGTCCTTAAAAACCTATGCTTTCGTTGATAAAAACCATAGGAATGGAAAAAATTCCAGGTTTTTCCTTGTAGTTTCGCAAATTGCACTTACCTTTGCAACGAATCCCCATGGGAAAGTGTTCCCGGCTATTGGCGGATCAACATTTTAATGTTAAGCATTTACGGATATTATTCCTAAGTTGAAAATCGGCAAAATTTTTACTGAATGGGAATAATAGACATGAATGCTTGCGCTCTGGGCGTATTCTTCTTTTTGATCATTCTAAAAAGAATTATACCGTATAGGGCGCGGGCTCTTGTTTTATTATTCATTCAGTGGGCGTTTGCCGATGCCTCAACTTAGATAATAAAACATAGCTCGCGCTTTTTTTGTGTTCATAAGCGTCGGGCTATGTGCCCGTAATTGTTAATCA
>CALVFH010000080.1 GCA_944326775.1 uncultured Parabacteroides sp. | reverse complement strand
ACGATCACACCCAGTTTCAAAGAAAGAGAATTTACGATTACGAAGCAGGCGGTAAACAGCGATAACATAGGCGACCCAGCCGGAAGCATTGAGGTGGCACCGGAGAAAGCCCAATACGGGGAAACTGTCACCTTTACAGTAACTGGTGACCCGCTTTATGTCTTAGTCAATGGTAAGAAAGTGTCTTTCAACGGCAATCAAGGTACAGCCACGGTAACCGGAGACATGACCATCACTGCCGTGTTCAACCGCTTGGTAGATATTGAGGAAAATTATATTATGTTCCCCCACCAGGAGTACTACTACAGCGGTGAATCGCGCACCTTCGTGCCCTTTGCTTCGCAGACTTATGCCGGGTTCTCGTTTGATGTAACGTATAAACGGACTCATAATGGCTTAGGGAATCCTGTTGAAGGAGAAAAAGAAATAGCCCAAGTTAAAGATGCCGGTACTTATACAGTACTGTTACACCGGGATGCCGACGGTTTATACAAGGAGTTCAATGCAGTATATGAAGAAAGGTTAGTAATCAAGCAATCGACGATTGCGGTAACGGAAGCACCAACAAGTGCAAATGGCACCCCAACGACTCGCCCCGAAGGAGAAGAGGTTGAAATCAATTCTACTGGAGAGAGCCCAACCATCTACACTATTCTTCCGAAAAAAGAGACTAAAACTGAAAACAACTATCAAGGAACGACATATTACTATTTCCCTGAAGATGCAGCAAAAGCAACCCTGAACGTCAACAGTGTCTTACGTAGTGCAACGGAGCAAACAAGTTATGTCCTCGTAACAAATGGTGGATTGGAATATTCTTTAACGGACGGAAAAGCAGATATTCCTATTAGAGCCAAGGTCCTTTTGGAAGCTGTTCCCAGCGATGATAAAAGATTTGTCCGCTGGTCAGACGATAACGAAAAGAGAGTAAGAGACTATACAATAACGGAAAGCAACAATAATATTTATCCGATATTTGAAGATAAAGCAACCCCCAGTATCTCTCTGAAGAGTACAACTTCAGTTTACGACGGTACAAATCATACAGTAGAGCTTTCCGGAGAACCAGATGTCATCAATACTTGCAAAGTTACTTTCTATAGTGACGAGGCTTGTACGCAATCAACAACGCTGAAGAATGCAGGAACATATTATATCAAGATTGAACGTGATCAAGATGATATGTACCAAAAAGTAGTAGATACATCACTTAAGTACACAATCACTCAAGACACACCGGTAATCGACAAAGAACCTGAAGCCACTGACATCATGGCTGGCGAAACACTGTCAATGTCCGAACTGATGGGTGGTAGCGCAGGTATCGTGCCCGGTACATTTGCATGGAGCAAACCAGACATACCGGTAACAGCTTCCGGCGAGTACGAGGTAACATTTACCCCGGCAGACCCGAACTATGAAGCCACTACGTTAAAAGTATATGTTAATGCAGTCGGTTCAGATGGCGAAGTGACAGAACCTGACGATTCGGGAGATTCCGACGATTCAAGTGATCCAAGTGATCCCGACCGTCCAAGCAGACCGACCGACATCGAAGCCATCGAAGCGGAAACCGTAATCACCGCCGAACACCAGACCATCCAGATCCGTCCGGCACAGCCGATGACCGTCTCGATAGTCAACATGAGCGGCGCCCTGCTCTATCATGGCGACATTGCCGACATCACTTCTATCCCGGTTGGCACCTCTGGCGTTTACATCGTCAAGATGAATGCCGGAGAAACGGAGATCGTGAAGAAGATCAATGTGCGGTAAGAAGCACGTTGAGGCATAAATAAAAAGAGTTACAATCGTGAGTTTCCCCATGTGGGGGCTCAGGGTTGTAACTCTTTGTTATTTATGGATTATACAGTTGTTTGTCATAAAAGTCCAGAATATCCATCAGCATATCATGCGCTTGCTTAGCAGGGCTTTCCGGGTTCAAGTCGATAGCCGAAAGATAGTTATTCAGGGCTTGCTGGAAATTACCCAGCTTACGGTAAGCATTGCCGCGGAGATAAAAAGCCTCGTCGGAATCCGGATGTTCCTGTAAGAAACTATCCAATCGACGGATAGCTTCCTCCACCTGGTTATCCTTAAGTAATTGTCTGATCTGTTCCATTGCATTTTCTTTTGGGCAAAGGTAATGGAAAATGAAAAAACATAATCCCCTTATTGCGGAATTACTCGGTAAGATTTTCTCAATTCTATTTTGAAAAATGGATTTTATATCCGAATTTTGTTTCCATGATGAATCAACCATTAGCAGAACGGTTACGTCCGAAAACTTTGGATGAGTATATCGGACAGAAACATCTCGTAGGACAGGGAGCTGTCTTGCGACGGATGATCGATTCGGGGCGTGTGCCGTCCTTTATCTTATGGGGACCGCCGGGGGTAGGAAAGACGACGTTGGCACAGATTGTGGCCCATAAACTGGAAGCTCCGTTCTACATTCTGAGTGCTATCAATTCCGGAGTGAAAGAAGTGCGCGACGTCATTGAAAAAGCGAAGAGCAACCGCTTTTTCGACAGTGTGGCGCCGATTCTCTTCATTGATGAAATCCACCGGTTCAGCAAGTCGCAACAAGATTCACTGCTGAATGCGGTAGAAACGGGAGTGGTAACCCTTATCGGAGCCACCACCGAAAATCCATCGTTCGAAGTTATCCGCCCGTTGCTCTCGCGTTGTCAGGTCTATGTATTGAAACCGCTCGATAAAGATGACCTGCTGACGTTGCTTCACCGGGCTATTACCGAAGATGTCATTTTGAAAGAAAAAAACATCCAGCTGAAAGAAACAGATGCTTTGCTGCGCTATTCGGGAGGCGATGCACGGAAGCTGCTGAACATATTAGAACTGGTGATTGCAGCCGAAGACGGACAAACGATTGAAATTACAGACCAGAAAGTCGTCGAACGCCTGCAAGAAAACCCGGCCGCCTACGACAAAGGAGGGGAGATGCATTACGATATTATCTCTGCCTTTATCAAGTCGATCCGCGGAAGCGACCCCGATGCGGCCATCTACTGGCTGGCGCGAATGGTTGCCGGTGGCGAAGATCCGAAATTCATCGCCCGCCGCCTCTGCATTTCTGCCGCAGAAGACATTGGATTGGCGAATCCGAATGCGCTGCTTTTGGCTAATGCTTGTTTCGACACGATACAAAAAATCGGGTGGCCTGAAGGACGCATTCCGCTGGCTGAAACAACAGTCTATCTGGCATGCAGCCCGAAAAGCAATTCAGCCTATATGGCCATCAACGAAGCGCTTTCATTGGTTGAACGCACAGGAAACATTCCTGTCCCGCTCCATCTGCGGAACGCACCGACACAACTGATGAAAGAATTAGATTACGGCAAAGAATATAAATACGCCCATGACTACGAAGGACACTTCGTCAAACAGGAGTACCTTCCGAAAGAATTAGGCAACGTCCGCCTTTGGAAAAGTCAGGAAAACCCGGCCGAACGAAAGCTACAAGAACAGATGGTAAGGCTGTGGGGAAAACGATTTGAATAAATTATGAGCTACGGATTGCCTCAATCCGACACTCGTAACTATATAGTATTATTTAATTTAAAATTTATTTGCTATGAAGAAGCACAATTTTTATGCAGGCCCGTCAATCTTAAGTGAATACACTATCAAGAATACGGCAGCAGCAGTAGAAAATTTCGCAGGTATGGGATTGTCGTTATTGGAAATCTCTCACCGTAGTAAGGAATTTGTGGCAGTTAATGACGAAGCACGTGCATTAGTCAAAGAATTGCTTGAAGTTCCTGCAGGCTACGAAGTGGTCTTCCTGGGCGGCGGAGCCAGTATGCAGTTCTGTATGGTTCCCTACAATTTGCTGAACAAGAAAGCTTCTTATCTGGATACCGGGACATGGGCTTCAAAAGCCATCAAAGAAGCTAAGCTCTTTGGCGAAGTAGATGTAGTCGCTTCTTCAAAAGATAAGAACTACACCTATATCCCGAAAGGATATACGGTAGCTGAAGATTCCGATTACTTCCACATCACAACAAACAATACAATCTACGGAACAGAAATGCGGTATGACCCTGACGTGAAAGTACCTCTGGTAGCAGATATGTCGTCGGATATTTTCTCTCGCCCCGTGGATGTTTCAAAATATGACATCATCTATGCCGGCGCCCAAAAGAACCTGGCTCCGGCGGGTGTGACGCTGGTTATTGTCAAGGTAGATGCACTGGGCCATGTAGAACGTCCGATTCCAACCATGCTGAACTACAAGACTCACGTAGATAAGGATTCGATGTTCAACACACCTCCTGTATTGCCGATTTTCTCTGCCTTGCAAACACTGAAATGGTATAAGGAACAAGGCGGTATCGCTGCCATGGAAAAGAAAGACAAGGAAAATGCGGCTATTCTTTACGATGAGATTGATCGCAACAAACTCTTCCACGGCACAGTAGTCCCCGAAGACCGCTCAATCATGAATGTTTGCTTCGTCATGAACGAGGAATACAAAGAGCTGGAAGCCGAATTCAACACCTTTGCATCAGCCCGGGGTATCGTCGGCATCAAGGGACACCGTTCAGTAGGTGGTTTCCGTGCGTCTCTCTATAACGCTATGCCAAAGAGCAGCGTGGAGTTTCTGGTAGAGACCATGAAAGAATTTGAAAAACTGCATTAATCCCTTTTATCCGAAAGAACTATGGCACGTATTTTAGTAGCAACAGAAAAACCGTTTGCAGCGATAGCCGTAAACGGAATACGCAAAGTGATAGAAGCAGAAGCTGGCGATGAATTGGTATTGTTGGAAAAATATCAGGAAAAAGCTCAGTTGCTGGATGCTGTAAAAGATGTCGATGCATTGATTATCCGCAGCGACAAGGTGGATGCCGAAGTACTTGATGCAGCAAAACAACTGAAGATTGTCGTTCGCGCCGGTGCAGGCTATGACAATGTAGATTTAGATGCAGCTACAGCTCATAATGTTTGCGTAATGAATACTCCCGGACAGAACTCAAATGCCGTGGCAGAACTGGCCTTCGGTATGATGGTAATGGCTGCCCGCAACTTCTATAACGGCACTTCCGGCTGGGAACTGAAAGGTAAGAAAGTGGGAATCCATGCATATGGCAATGTAGGACGTAACGTGGCTCGTATCGCCAAAGGATTTGATATGGAAATCTATGCCTACGATGCTTTCTGCCCGAAAGAAGTGATTGAGAAAGATTGGGTAAAAGCAGTTGATTCGGCAGAAGAACTCTATTCGACTTGCCAGATCGTATCTCTTCATATCCCGGCAACAGCCGAAACAAAAGGTTCTATCGGCTACGATTTAGTCAGCAAAATGCCGAAAAACGGTCTGTTAGTCAATACTGCCCGCAAGGAAGTCATCGACGAGGCCGGCTTGTTGAAAATTCTGGAAGAACGTACTGACCTGAAGTATGTCACAGACATTATGCCTGTCGCTCACGCTGACTTCTCTGAACGATTGGCTGGCCGTTACTTTGCTACTCCAAAGAAAATGGGAGCCCAAACTGCTGAAGCAAATATTAATGCTGGTATTGCTGCTGCCAAGCAGATTGAGGACTATTTAAAGAATGGTGTAGAGAAGTTTCGAGTAAATAAATAATGTTCATTCCGAGTTATGAATGAGATGTTCTCAATTCCATTGTGAGCTTGTTGTTCATAACTCGGATTTTTATATCCTTACTGATACTTTATTATTTAATTTATACTTTTCTGAAATGGCTACAATTAAACCTTTCCGGGGTTTACGCCCCCCCAAAGACTTGGTCGAACAAGTAGTTTCCCGTCCTTATGATGTGCTCAACTCGGAAGAAGCACGAAAAGAAGCGGAAGGAAACGAAAAATCATTATATCACATTATCAAACCAGAAATCGATTTTCCCGTTGGAACAGATGAACATGATCCACGAGTTTATCAAAAAGCAGCTGAAAACTTCCAGAAGTTCCAAGACAAAGGCTGGCTGGTCCAAGATCAAAAAGAATGTTATTACGTTTATGCACAGACCATGAACGGGAAAACTCAATATGGTCTGGTTGTCGGAGCTTATGTTCCCGATTATATGAACGGAGTGATCAAAAAACATGAGTTAACCCGTCGCGACAAGGAAGAAGACCGCATGAAACATGTACGTGTAAACAATGCCAATATCGAACCGGTATTCTTTGCTTATCCCGACAATCCGGAACTGGACCAAATCATTGCCAAATATACAGAACGCGAACCTGAATATGATTTCATTGCCAATGATGGTTTTGGACATACATTCTGGATAATTGATGAAGAAAATGATATCCGTCGTATTACGGAGATTTTCGCAAAGATTCCGTCTCTCTACATTGCTGATGGACACCACCGTTCGGCGGCGGCTGCCCTTGTTGGAGCAGAGAAAGCCCAACAAAATCCCCATCACAAAGGGAATGAGGAATACAACTATTTCATGGCCGTTTGCTTCCCGGATAACCAGCTGACCATCATCGACTACAATCGGGTAGTAAAAGACCTCAACGGCCTGACAGACGAAGAGTTTCTCAAACGTGTCGCTGAACACTTCATAATTGAAGACAAAGGTACGGAAATCTATAAACCGACAAAATTGCATAACTTTTCACTCTATCTAAGTGGCCATTGGTATTCACTGATTGCCAAACCGGACACTTACGATGATTCCGATCCGATTGGTGTACTTGACGTAACCATTTCATCGCATTATATCCTCGATGAAATTTTAGGTATTAAAGATCTCCGTTCCGATAAACGTATAGACTTCGTTGGAGGAATCCGTGGTTTAGGCGAACTGAAACGCCGGGTAGATAGTGGAGAGATGCGCGTTGCCCTTGCCCTCTACCCTGTCACAATGAAGCAGCTGATGGACATTGCCGATACAGGCAACATCATGCCGCCCAAGACCACTTGGTTCGAACCGAAATTACGGTCTGGACTGGTGATACACAAACTTGATTAAGTTCAACCGAATGAAGAATGGGGAGATTCTTCGCCTATATCAAGAGAATGCTCTCAAAAAAGAGAGTCTTCATTCCTCATTCTTCATTCTCCATTTAATATTAATTTTATACCTTTGCAGCCAATAGTGTATTTAGTGTATTAACGATTTAAGGTATGAAAAAAATTAGAGCAGCCATCGTAGGATATGGCAATATCGGTAAATATGTATTAGAAGCACTTGAAGTAGCCCCCGACTTTGAAGTAGCTGGTGTTATCCGCCGCAATCCAAACGATATTCCGGCAGAATTAAAACCCTACACCGTTACCGACAGCATTACAAAACTGGAAGGAGTTGATGTAGCCATCCTCGCCACTCCAACCCGTCAGGTAGAACACTACGCCAAAGAAATCCTGGCCATGGGAATTAATACCGTTGATAGTTTTGATATCCACACACAAATTGCGGATTTACGGCGCACTCTCGACGAAGTAGCCAAAGCACACAATACTGTAGCTGTCATCTCAGCAGGCTGGGATCCGGGAAGCGACTCTATCGTACGCGCCTTGCTGGAAGCTATCGTTCCGAAAGGTATCACTTACACGAATTTCGGACCGGGGATGAGTATGGGCCATACTGTAGCGGTAAAAGCTATCGAAGGTGTAAAAGCAGCCTTGAGCATGACAATCCCATTAGGAACAGGTGTACACCGACGTATGGTTTATATCGAAGTAAAAGAGGGTTATGATTTCGCTCAAGTAGCAGCAGCCATCAAAGCGGATGATTACTTTGCACATGACGAGACACATGTTATCCAGGTTGAATCGGTAGATGCGCTGAAAGATATGGGCCACGGAGTAAACCTTGTCCGCAAAGGAGTATCCGGAAAAACTCAAAACCAACTCATCGAATTCGACATGAAGATTAACAACCCGGCCCTCACAGCCCAAATCCTTGTAGCCGTAGCACGTGCCAGCTTCAAACAGCAACCTGGAGCTTATACGATGATCGAACTGCCGGTTATCGATATGCTTTATGGCGACCGGGAAAGTTTGATCAGAAGACTCGTATAATCCGGTAAAAAGTATGTTGGACTTTATTACCTGGACTGCCGATCCGGCGATGTTCACCATCGGATCTCGTGAGATTCGATGGTATGGACTCGCTTTCGCAGTTGGCTTCTGGATAGGATACCTGATTGTCCAGAAGATGTGGAAAAAAGAAGACTTAAAGCCTGAGTGGATTGATTCGTTGCTGATTTATACAATTCTGGGAACCGTAATAGGCGCACGTCTCGGACATTGTTTGTTCTACGCTCCGGAATATTATCTGGCCAACCCGATAGAAATCCTGAAGATTTGGGAAGGTGGACTGGCCAGCCACGGAGGAACATTGGGAATCATTATTGCTATCTATTTCTACTCCAAACGGGTTACCCACCGCTCCATGCTTTGGACCTTCGACAAACTGGTTGTCCCCACAGGTCTGGTAGCCGCTATGATACGTTTAGGAAATCTGATGAACCACGAAATTTACGGACATCCGACTGACCTGCCTTGGGGATTCCGTTTCATTGAGAATCTACATGCCTGGCGTATGGGGGCTGAGCCTATTTTCTCGCAACCAAGTCATCCGACCCAGATTTACGAAGCCTTATGCTACTTCGCAACCTTTTTGCTTTGCATGTGGTTATACTTCAAGAAAGAAGCCTGGAAACGCGAAGGACTGATTTTCGGCGTTTTCATGATTTGTATTTTCGGGACGCGCTTCTTCATTGAATTTCTGAAAAACGATCAGGAAGCGTTTGAAGCTAATATGTTGCTCAATATGGGGCAACTGCTAAGTATTCCTTTCATTTTAGCCGGTATCTGGTTCGTCTGGAGAGCTTGCAAGAAAGGGATCCAACCTAAACAACAAACTCATTAATAGAAAAATTGCGAAATGTATAAACTAAAGGAAATAGCAGAAAAAGTTTATTATGTAGGAGTCAATGACCGTCAAAAGGTATTGTTCGAAAATATGTGGCCGCTGCCTTATGGCGTTTCCTACAATTCTTATCTCATTGTCGATGAGAAAACAGTCTTGGTCGATACCGTCGATGTCTGTTATGCCGATTCATTCCTGAAGAAAATCGCGGATGCTCTTGATGGACGTTCCCTTGACTACCTTATCGTAAACCATATGGAACCTGATCATGCCGGCAGTATCCGTCTGCTCCGTCAAGCGTATCCGGAAGTTCAGATTGTTGGAAATAAACGGACATTCGAAATGCTCAATGGATTCCACGGCATTACAACAGGCTTGCATGAGGTCAAAGACGGCGACTCTCTCTGCATCGGCAAACACACTTTGAGCTTTTATTTTGCTCCAATGGTACACTGGCCGGAAGTTATGGTTACTTACGATCAGACAGATAAGATACTTTTCTCTGCCGACGCATTCGGGACTTACGGTGCCCTCGACGGAGGAGTCATCGATACAGAGCTGCTACTCGATCATTTCTGGGATGAAATGCGCCGTTATTATGCGAACATTGTAGGGAAATATGGCAGTCCTGTTCAGAAAGCATTGCAAAAGCTCTCCGGACTGGACATCCAGATCATCTGCTCTACACACGGGCCTGTCTGGACAAAACATATTCCGGAAGTCATCCAAATATATGATCAGTTAAGCCGTTACGAAGGTGAAGATGGCGTAGTCGTTATCTACGGCAGCATGTACGGCAACACCGAACAAATGGCGGAAGCCATCGCTTCGTCGCTGTCGGCACATGGCGTCAAGAAAATCGTGGTACACAATGTCAGCAAATCACATTCTTCTTATATCCTGCGCGACATTTTCAAATACAAAGGCGTCATCATCGGATGCCCGACCTATTGCAACCAACTTTATCCGGAAATAGACTCGCTGGTATCAAAAATTGAACTGCGCGAAGTGAAGAACCGCGTGTTCGGGTACTTTGGCTCCTTCTCGTGGGCTGGCGCAGCCGTAAAACGTCTGGCTGCCTTTGCAGAAAAAATGAAATGGGAAGTCGTTGGCGAGCCCGTTGAACAAAAACAAGGCCTGCAACCCGACAAATATGAAGCCTGCTGGAAGCTGGGCGAGGAAATGGCAAAACGAATCAACAACCATTGAACAATTGAACCGTCGATTGTCAATTAAAAAAATAATGCTTTATGAGATTAATTATCGAACCGAATTACGAGCAGCTTTCCAAATGGGCTGCAAACTACGTGGCTGCAAAAATCAGGAAAGCCAATCCTACAGCTGAAAAACCTTTTATCTTAGGTCTGCCTACGGGGTCGTCTCCGCTGGGTATGTATAAAAACCTGATTGAACTGAACAAAGAAGGGGTCGTTTCCTTCCAGAACGTCATCACCTTCAACATGGATGAGTACGTTGGCCTGCCGAAAGAACATCCGGAAAGCTATCATTCCTTCATGTGGAACAACTTCTTCAGCCACATCGACATCAAACCGGAGAATGTAAACATCCTCAACGGCAACGCTGAAGATCTGGAAGCCGAATGCGCTGCCTACGAAGCCAAGATGAAAGCAGCCGGAGGCGTGGACCTCTTCCTCGGCGGTATCGGTCCGGACGGACACATCGCTTTCAACGAGCCGGGCTCTTCGCTGGCATCCCGTACCCGCGTCAAGACATTGACAACAGATACCATCATTGCCAACTCCCGCTTCTTCGACAACGATGTCAACAAAGTGCCGAAGACGGCAGTCACCGTCGGTGTCGGTACGGTCTTGGACGCCAAGGAAGTGCTGATCATGGTAAACGGACACAACAAAGCCCGTGCACTGCAGCAAGCCGTAGAAGGCGCCGTCAACCAGATGTGGACCATCACCGCCTTGCAGCTCCACCCGAAAGGAATCATCGTCTGCGACGAGGCTGCCTGCGTCGAGATGAAAGTCGGCACCTACAATTATTTCAAGGATATCGAGAAAGACAACCTTTGTCCTTGCACACTTTTGAAATAATTTTTCCCCTTTGTTGAGTTACGAGTTGTGAATTACGAGTTCCTGGGGCACGCTCCGCAGATAACCCGTACTTCATAACTCGTAACTCGTAATTAGAAACTCATTTTCATGTATCTATCACAAGAAGAACTTCTCTCCCACCTTTCGGCCCGTCCGTTCCGCCTGGTTTCCGAGGCGGCAGATGAACTGGGCCTGGAAGCGTATGTCATCGGCGGCTACGTGAGGGATATTTTCCTCAACCGCCCGTCGAAAGATATCGACATCGTAGCTGTAGGCAGCGGCATCGAGCTTGCCAGGGCCGTAGCCAACAAATTAGGCAAGCGCGCCAACCTCTCCGTATTCAAGAACTTCGGGACAGCCCAGGTGAAAGCCGGCGACCTCGAGCTGGAATTCGTAGGCGCCCGGCGCGAATCATACAGCCACGACAGCCGGAAGCCCATCGTGGAAGACGGGACTCTGGAAGACGACCAAAACCGACGCGATTTCACCATCAACGCCCTGGCGCTCTGCCTGAACAAAGCCCGATTCGGAGAGCTGGTCGATCCGTTCGGCGGGCTCGACGACATGGAGGAACTGACAATCCGCACGCCGCTCGACCCCGACATCACCTTCAGCGACGACCCGCTCCGCATGATGCGCGCCGTCCGTTTCGCCACCCAACTGGGCTTCTTCATCGCCCCCGAAACCTTCGACGCGATTATCCGCAACCGCGAGCGCATCCACATCATCTCGAAAGAGCGCATCGTCGATGAGCTCAACAAGATCGTCGCCTCGCCCAGGCCCTCGATTGGCTTCGAACTCCTGGACAAAAGCGGCCTGCTCCCGCTGATTTTCCCGGAACTCTGTGCGCTGAAAGGCGTTGAGACCAAGGAAGGCATCGGCCACAAGGACAATTTCACGCACACCCTGATTGTGCTCGACCAGCTCAGCCGCAAGACAGACAACCTCTGGCTGCGCTGGAGCGCCGTCTTCCACGACATCGGCAAGCCAGCCACCAAACGCTTCGACCCGCGCCTGGGGTGGACGTTCCACAACCATAACTTTATCGGCGAAAAGATGATTCCCGGCATCTTCCGGAAAATGAAGCTGCCAATGAACGAGAAAATGAAATACGTCCAGAAGATGGTCGGCCTCCACATGCGCCCGATTGTCCTCGCCGACGAGGGCGTGACCGATTCGGCTATCCGGCGCCTGCTTTTCGACGCCGGCGACGACATCGACGACCTGATGCTCCTCTGCGAGGCCGATATCACCAGCAAAAATCCCGACAAAGTGCGCCGCTTCCTGGAAAATTTCCGCCTCGTGCGCACAAAACTGGCCGAGATTGAAGAAAAAGACCGCGTGCGCAACTTCCAGCCGCCGGTCTCGGGCGAGGAAATCATGAAAACTTTCGGGCTTACTCCCTCCCACCCTGTCGGCGTGCTGAAAGAAAGCATCAAAAACGCCATCCTCGACGGGGTGATTCCAAACGACTACGAGGCGGCGCGTGCGTTCATGCTGGAAAAGGCAAAAAAAATGGGGCTGGAACCAGTCCCATCCTCTCAAAAATGATTTTTTAAGTTGCCGAAAGCTGTCGGCAGGTCATTGACGACCCTCAACGGGTTGCCGAAAGCTGTTGGCAAGGTTTTGACGACCCTCAACGGGCTGCCGAAAGCTGTTGGCAAGGTTTTGACGACCCTCAACGGGTTGCCGAAAGCTGTTGGCAAGGTTTTGACGACCCTCAACGGGCTGCCGAAAGCTGTTGG
>CALVFH010000079.1 GCA_944326775.1 uncultured Parabacteroides sp. | reverse complement strand
ATCCGGCGGAAAATCAGGCGGCGCACGCATCTGCTGCAACGCGACATGCTGCAAAACGCGCTGGTGGGTTTTTTCATCGAGATAGCCAACATCATGATGCGCAAAGGAGGGATGGTGGTGCCCCCGGTGTTGTCGCGGAAGGAGGAGCTGCTCGACCGCTTTCTCCAGCTGCTCGCCGAGTACGGGCGCAAGGAGCACGGCGTGGCGTTCTATGCCGAGAAACTGTTCATCACGCCGCAATACCTGACGGCCGTTTTGAAGGAACAGACGGGCAGGCCGGCCAATAAATGGATAGATGAGGCGCTGGCCATCGAAGCGAAAATCCTGCTGAAGATGCCGCAGGTGACGGTACAGGAGGTGGCGGCTGTCCTGAACTTCTCCGACCAGTCGGCTTTCGGCAAATTCTTCAAGAAGCAGACAGGATTGTCGCCGAAAGCCTACCGGAAGACGGTCTAATCAATCTGAATGTACTTGTTCTTGCGGAATTTATACCAGTTGAGCAGTTCGTTGGCCCCGTAAACCAGTATCGCGATGCCGAAGATGACAAACGTATAGGCGGCAATGGCTGCCGGATTCCAGATGATCATGATTCCAGCCAGCAGGATGAGCGTAGGCAGGATGTAAAAGGTGGCTCCAACCCGGCACCATTGACGGGCGCGGAGGAGGGCACCCCATTGCTGGAGCCCGCCGACGACAAGTATGGCTCCGAGAACATACATTAATATATTGACGAAGAAGGCTGGCATGGCGACAAGCCACGCACCCAGCAAAACGCTGCCCAAACCGTCGAGCGGGAACATCGGCGCGTAGGCCGACGACTTGTCGCGGGTGAAATAGGCGAGGAGGGAGATGATTCCCGGGATCATGAATAAAACGCCGATGGTCATCACCAGGTAATGGATGGCTGCTTCGGGCCAGAGGATCAATACCAGGCCCAGAACGACGGAAAAAAGGCTGCGCACGACAGCGTTGTTGATGTGTTTCATGCTTTTGTAAATCTTATGTTTGATATCTTGTTACAGTACTTCTATAACACCCGAGGCTGTAACTTTGTTTTTTGCCCGGAGGCGTATGGCGGGCGGAGAGCAGGCCGTTTTGTATGTTTGAAAACATATCTTTAGAACAGACCACTTTATTAATCCTCTGAAAAATAGAGAATAAGCAAGGCGGGAGGTTGCCGTTTTCTGAAAGAATACAAACGCAAATTTGTTTTTTTAAGAAGTTCGTTTTATTTTTGATTCGCGATAAAAAAAGAATATCGTTACCAAGAAAGCATACAACTTAAAACCCAAATAAACATTATGAGTTATCTTAAATTTGACAAAACAGTAATGATAAACTTGGAAGAGTCTCTGACGCGTGAAGTCTTGCGTACGAACCGTCTGGGCGCTTACCATAGCAGTACTGTTGTTGATTGCAATACCAGAAAATATCACGGATTGCTTGTAATGCCAGTACCTGCTCTCGATGATGACAACCATGTCTTGTTGTCTTCTCTGGATGAAACTGTAATACAGCATGGCGCGGAGTTCAATCTTGGATTGCACAAGTATGGTGAAAACAATTTCAGTCCGAAGGGGCACAAATACATCCGTGAATACACGTGTGATACGGTTCCCCGCACGGTCTATCGCGTAGGCGGCGTGATTTTCTCCAAAGAAAAGGTCTTCTCGATGTTTGAGAACCGGATTATGATTAAATACACCTTGGAGGATGCCCATTCAGCCACGACTTTGCGTTTCCGCCCGTTCCTGGCTTTCCGCAATGTGAAAGACCTGACTTACGCCAATGGGAATGTTAACCAGAATTATACCGAAGTGCCCGGCGGTATCAAGACTTGCATGTATGCCGGCTATCCGGAGCTGTTCATGCAGTTCAGCAAAAAACCGACATTTGTTTTTGACCCGAAATGGTACTACGGAATCGAATATCCGAAAGAACAGGAAAGAGGCTATCCGTATAAGGAAGACCTGTATGTTCCCGGTTATTTCGAGCTTCCTATCAAGAAAGGCGAATCAATTATTTTCAGTGCCGGCGACAGCCAGGTGGCTACGACGCGCCTGAAAACATTGTATGAAACGGAAGTAAGTACCCGTACGCCGCGTACAAGCTTCTTCAATTGCTTGAAGAACTCCGCGCAGCAGTTCTATTTCCGTCCGAAGAAACAGGATGCCTATCTGTTGGCGGGCTATCCTTGGTTCAAGGTGCGGGCCCGCGACTTGTTTGTTTCTGCTCCGGGATGCACAATGTCTATCCAGGATCCGGTTCGTTTTGAGAAAATCATGGCTACGGCGCTTCCGGCTATGCGTGGTTTTATGGAAGACGGGGCTCAGGATGCGGTCATCCATGAAATAGAGCAACCCGACGTGTTGCTGTGGGCTATCTGGAGTATCCAGCAATATGCCAAAGACCAGGGAATCGAAAAGGCCAAGGAATTGTATGGCGACTTCATGGATGAAGCCATAGAATATATCATCTCACAGAAACATCCGAACCTGAAGGTTGCCGACAGCGGATTGGTTTATTCCGAAGGCCGCGACAAAGCGATTACCTGGATGAACTCGGTAGTAAACGGGCATCCGGTTGTTCCGCGTTCGGGATATATTGTAGAGTTCAACGCCTTGTGGTATAATGCACTTTGCTTCTATCGGGAAATGAATGGCGGAACGACAAGCGAGAAAGTAGAGAAACTGATTAAGGCAATCGATGTTTCTTTCCCGAATACCTTTATCAATGGCTATAATTATCTGTTTGATTATGTGAATGGATCGTTTGTCGATTGGAGTGTTCGTCCGAATATGATTTTTGCGGTGGCATTGCCCTACTCTCCGCTGACCCGTATGCAGAAGCGTTCGGTTCTCGATATTGTCACGAAAGAGTTGTTGACTCCGAAGGGTATTCGTTCGTTGAGCCCGAAGAGTGAGGGGTATCGTCCATATTGCACAGGCCCGCAGTACGAACGCGATTTGGCTTATCATCAGGGGACGGCCTGGCCATGGTTGTTAGGTTTCTATCTGGAAGCTTATTTGCGCGTATTCGGCAAGTCGGGTGTGGCCTTTGCTGAACGTATGTTGATCAGTATGGAAGATGAGATGTCGAAGCATTGCATCGGGACTATCGCCGAATTGTTTGATGGTAATCCGCCGTTTACAGGCCGTGGCGCTATCTCGTATGCCATGAACGTAGCATCCATCCTTCGTATTCTGGATATTTTAGATAAGTATAACGCCGAATAATATGTACTATATATGAAAGCATTAATGTTTGGATGGGAATTTCCTCCTCATATTTTAGGCGGTTTGGGTACTGCCAGCTATGGGCTGACGAAGGGTATGGCTTTGCAACCCGATATGGACATTACGTTCTGTATTCCGAAACCATGGGGAGATGAAGACCAGAGTTTTTTGAAAATTATAGGAGTAGATAATGTTCCTATTGTCTGGCGCGATGTGAATTACGATTACGTGAAGGAGCGCTTGGGCAAATTTATGGATCCGCAGTTGTATTTCGATTTCCGTAACCATATTTATGCCGATTTCTCATATCGCTATGTGAACGATTTGGGATGCCTGGAATTTTCCGGCCGGTATCCGAATAATTTGCTTGAAGAAATCAATAATTATTCAATAGTAGCAGGGGTAATAGCCAGAACGATTCCTTGTGATGTGATTCATGCGCACGACTGGTTGACATATCCAGCGGGTATCCATGCAAAACAAGTAACGGGTAAACCTTTGGTTATTCATGTGCATGCAACGGATTATGACCGGAGTCGTGGCAACGTAAATCCGGATGTATATGCCATTGAGAAAAACGGTATGGACAATGCCGACCATATTATTACCGTAAGTAATCTGACACGGCAGACGGTGATTGAAAAATATCATCAGGATCCGGCCAAGGTGACGACAGTTCATAATGCAGTGGAACCGTTGAGCCCGGAAATCCTTGCCATCGAAGATAAGAAAGGGGTGAAAGATAAGGTCATAACCTTCTTGGGGCGTATCACGATGCAGAAAGGACCGGAATATTTTGTAGAAGCTGCGGCTAAGGTGTTGGCTAAAGCACCTCATGCACGTTTCATCATGGCGGGTAATGGCGATATGATGGATCAGATGATTCGGTTGGCTGCTTCCCGGAACATTTCTGACCGCTTCCATTTTACGGGTTTCATGAAAGGTAAGCAAGTCTATGAAGTATTAAAGGCCAGCGATGTTTATGTGATGCCCTCCGTATCGGAACCGTTCGGTATTTCCCCGCTGGAGGCCATGCAGTGTGGCGTACCGAGTATCATCTCAAAGCAATCCGGTTGTGCGGAAATCTTGAATTATGCGGTGAAAGTGGATTATTGGGATATTGAAGCATTAGCCGATGCCATGTATTCCATCATTACGTATCCGGCACTGCATGATTTCCTGAAAGTCGAGGGAAAGAAAGAGGTCGATAACATCAAGTGGGAATATGCCGGACAGAAAGTCCGCCGTATTTACGACATGGTTACCGGGCATCATTAACCTAAACAGCTTTATAAACTAACTAATAACAAATTAAAAAGATACACGTTATGAAAACAATCTGTTTTTATTTTCAGATACATCAACCGTTCCGTTTGAAAAGATATCGCTTTTTCGATATAGGAAACGATCATTATTATTATGATGATTTCCAGAATGAGGAAATTATCCACCGCATAGCCGAGAAATGTTATCTGCCGGCAAACCGTACGATTTTGGAGATGATCCGTAATAGTGGAGGTAAATTTAAGGTTGCCTTCTCTATTTCAGGTGTGGCTTTGGAGCAGATGGAAATTTACGCTCCGGAAGTTATTGACAGCTTTAAGGAACTGGCAGCTACAGGCAATGTGGAATTCCTTTCTGAAACGTATGCACATTCACTTTCTTCTCTGGGAGATATGGAGGAGTTCAAGCATCAGATTAAAAAGCAGGAAGATAAATTGCAAACCTTGTTTGGGGTGAAGCCGACAGTTTTCCGCAATACGGAACTGATTTATTCTGATGATATTTCAGAAGTGGTATATGAAATGGGCTATCGTGGCATGTTGACGGAAGGAGCCAAGCATATTCTGGGTTGGAAGAGTCCGAACTATATGTATGCTTCAGCCGTTCAACCCGATTTGCATCTGTTATTGAAGAACGACCGTTTCAGCGAAGATTTGTCAGACCGTTTTACCGACTATAGTTGGAACGAGTATCCGCTGACCGCTGATAAATATATCTCCTGGATAGCCAATACACCGGAGTCGGAGCAGGTAATCAATTTATTTATGAATTATGAAGTTTTGGGTTCGCTTCATCCGGCAGAATCGGGTATCTTTGAATTTTTCAAGGCTCTGCCTCACTATGCAGCTGAAAAAGGCATCAGTTTCTCTACTCCGTCGGAGATTTTCAAACTGATGAAGCCGGTAGATACCTTGGCTGTGTCTTATCCGATTTCATGGGTTGATGAAGAAAAGGATTGCAGTTCTTGGTTAGGTAATGTTTTGCAGCAGGAAGCTTTCCGTAAGATTTGCGAGATGGGCGAACGTGTCCACATGTGTGAACCGCGTCGTATCCGTCAGGATTGGTATTACCTGCAGAGCAGCGATCATTTCTATTATATGAGCACGAAGCATATGGGAGCAGGTGGCTTTAGTCCGTACGATAGTCCGTATGAAGCTTTCATTAACTATATGAATGTGTTGTCTGACTTCATTGTCCGTGTCAATGCTCAATTCCCTGAAGCGATAGAAAACGAAGAATTGAATTCTTTGTTGACGACAATCAAGAATCAAGGTGACGAAATTGAATCTTTGCAGAAAGAATTAGACAAGTTGAAGAAAAAGGCAGCTGCTAAAACAAAACAATAGAGAAATGTTTATCTTTTGAGAAGAAAGGTCGTGCTGATGTGAGCACGGCCTTTCTTTATAATAGCGATTTTGTTTTGGTTGGTCTATTTGAGAAAATAGCAACATGATGAGGGTATAATGAAATGATTTATTGCAAATAGCCCGTTTTCTCTGAAAAAATATTTCCAACGTGTTAAATTAGCGATATTTTCGGAAGCAGGTGTTTTTGGTAAATTGAATCCTCGTATCTTTGCAAACTGATTAAATACGTATTGACAGCATGGAAATATTAAAGCACGAATGTGGCGTTGCCATGGTGCGCTTGTTGAAGCCATTGGAATACTATCATCAGAAATATGGTACGTGGATGTATGGTTTGAACAAGCTTTATTTGCTGATGGAGAAGCAGCATAACCGTGGACAAGAAGGCGCCGGATTGGCTTGTGTGAAACTACAGGCAAATGCAGGTGAAGAATATATGTTTCGCGAACGAGCTCTTGGAGCCGGGGCGATAACCGAAATATTCGCTACAGTACATTCCCATTACAAGGACCTAACTCCTGAAGAATTAAATGACCCTATGTTTGCCAAAGCCAACCTTCCTTTTGCTGGCGAATTATATATGGGGCATCTCCGTTACAGTACAACCGGGAAATCCGGTCTTTCTTACATTCATCCTTTTTTGCGGCGAAATAATTGGCGTGTTAAAAATCTCGCTATTTGTGGAAATTTTAATCTGACTAATGTCGATGAACTTTTCCGGGATATCACAGCGATGGGACAACACCCACGTAAGTATGCCGATACCTACATCATGTTGGAACAATTAGGGCATCGGCTTGATCGTGAAGTAGAGAAACTTTATGAAGCTAGTGAAGCGGAAGGTTTGCGAGGACTGGAAATTACGAAAGCTATTGAGAATCGAATTGATTTGTCGAAAGTGCTGGAACGTTGTGTGCCCACGTGGGACGGTGGTTTTGTAATTTGCGGTTTGACAGGAAGTGGTGAGATGTTTACCGTACGTGATCCATGGGGAATTCGCCCGGCATTTTATTATGCAGATGACGAGGTAGTGGTAGTGGCATCTGAGCGTCCGGTTATCCAAACTGTGATGAATGTCCATGCCAGGGATGTCAAGGAACTGTTGCGGGGTGAGGCTCTATTTGTGAATAAAAGAGGTGAATGGCGCACTCGCCAAATTGTGGAACAGAAGGAAAACAAAGCTTGCTCATTCGAACGTATTTATTTCTCGCGGGGTAGTGATATGGATATTTATCGTGAACGTAAGCAGTTGGGAGAACGTTTAGTGCCGGCAGTTTTGAGAGCTGTGGATAACGATTTAAACCATACCGTTTTCTCTTTTATTCCGAATACTGCCGAAGTGGCTTATTTTGGTCTGCAAGAGGGATTGAATTATTATCTGAACGGTTTGAAGAAAGCTTGGATTGCCGAGCATAGCCACCGGCTTTCAGAAGAGGAGCTGGAACAGATTCTATCCATGCGTGTCCGGACTGAGAAAGTTGCAATCAAAGATATCAAACTCCGTACATTTATCGCCGAAGGAAACAGTAGGAATGACTTGGCGGCGCATGTCTATGACATTACTTATGGAAGCATCCAGCCTTTTACTGATAATTTGGTGGTTATCGACGATAGTATTGTCCGGGGGACAACTTTAAAGCAGAGTATTATTGGCATCCTTGATCGTCTGCATCCAAAGAAAATCGTTATTGTTTCTTCATCGCCCCAGGTGCGTTATCCGGATTATTATGGTATTGATATGTCGCGGATGAATGAATTTATCGCATTCAAGGCTGCTGTAGCTTTACTGAAAGAGCGGGGAATGAAACATGTGCTGCACGATACGTATCAGAAGATCAAGAAACTGCAGGCGGAGAACCGTTCTTCGGAGGAGAATTGTGTGAAAGCAATTTATGCTCCATTTACAGATAGGGAGATTTCATGTAAGATGGTAGATTTGCTAACACCAACAGGTACGTGTGCCAAGATTGAAATTGTTTACCAGACAATAGAAGGGTTGCATGCTTCATGTCCCAATCATCCGGGAGATTGGTATTTCTCGGGCGATTATCCGACGCCTGGCGGAGTGCGGCTGGTTAATCAGGCATTTGTGAATTATATGGAAGAAGAGGAATTATAAAAATGACAGACAATATGCAAACAGACAAAATCGCTACTTTAATCCTCGACGACGGAACGAAGTTTCAGGGTTATTCTTTTGGGTACGAAAAGCCTGTAGCAGGTGAAGTAGTGTTCAATACAGCTATGACAGGTTATCCGGAGAGTCTGACGGATCCTTCGTATGCGGGTCAGTTGATGGTTTTGACCTATCCTTTGATTGGCAACTACGGTGTGCCTCCCCGTACGTTTCAGCCCAATGGCCTTTCTACTTTTATGGAAAGTGAGAAGATACATGTGGAAGCTATGATTATCAGTGATTATAGTTCTGAATATAGTCATTGGAATGCACAGTGTAGTCTTGGCGATTGGTTGAAGGAAGAACAAATTCCAGGCATCTACGGTATCGATACGCGTGCTTTGACGAAGAAGTTGCGTGAGCATGGCGTCATGATGGGGCGAATCGAGTTCAACGATGGTTCGGATACAAAGAAGGAAGAATTCCCCAAATATGGAGAGATAAATTATGTTGACGAGGTTTCATGTAAAGACATTATTGTGTATAGCGGTTCAGAGAGCCGGACATTCTCTGTAGATACTCCGGCGGAAGAACTTAATGCACAGTTTGCGACTTTCAATCCGGAGTTGAAGCGGGTCGTACTTCTCGATTGCGGGGTGAAACATAATATTATCCGTAGCCTCTTAAAGCGGAATCTGACAGTGGTGCGTGTGCCTTGGAATTATGATTTCAATGCCTTGGCTTATGATGGTTTGTTTCTCAGTAACGGTCCTGGTGATCCGGATACATGTGATGCTGCCGTGCAGAATATCCGCAAAGCTCTTTCCGGCGATAAACCAGTCTGTGGCATTTGTATGGGCAATCAGCTTTTGGCGAAGGCTGGAGGTGCTTCCATTTATAAGTTGAAATATGGACACCGCAGTCATAATCAGCCGGTACGAATGGTGGGAACAGACAAATGTTACATTACATCGCAGAATCATGGATATGCGGTAGATGGCGATACCCTTGGTAACGACTGGGAGCCCCTCTTTGTGAATATGAACGACGGTACGAATGAAGGTATCCGTCACAAGACGAAACCTTTCTTCTCTTCTCAATTCCACCCTGAAGCTTGCAGTGGTCCGACGGATACGGATTTCATGTTTGATAAATTTGCCGATTTGCTGTAATCCTAAGGGTTGGGCTACGTATGTTACGAGTTGAATAAGTCTGATTTAATACGAATAACAAATGAATGAAGATATAAAGAAAGTCCTGATTTTAGGTTCAGGCGCACTGAAGATTGGTGAGGCCGGAGAGTTCGACTATTCGGGTTCTCAGGCATTGAAAGCAATCCGGGAAGAGGGAATCCAGACAGTCTTGATTAATCCGAACATCGCGACGGTGCAAACCTCGGAGGGCGTGGCAGATACGGTTTACTTCCTGCCGGTTACTCCCTTCTTTGTGGAAAAGGTAATCGCCAAGGAGCGTCCCGATGGTATTTTGCTGGCATTTGGAGGACAGACTGCCTTGAATTGCGGTGTGGCACTCTACCAGAGCGGTGTATTGGAAAAGTATCATGTTCAGGTCTTGGGTACTCCGGTGCAGGCCATTATGGATACGGAAGATCGTGAATTGTTTGTCAAGAAGCTGGATGAGATCAATATCAAGACCATTAAGAGCGAAGCTGTTGAGAATATCGTCGATGCTCGCCGGGCTGCCGCCGAGTTAGGCTATCCGGTCATTATCCGTGCGGCTTACGCCTTGGGTGGTTTAGGTTCAGGCTTCTGTGATAATGAAGAAGAACTGAACGTCCTTGCGGAAAAGGCTTTCTCGTTCTCGCCGCAGGTCTTGGTGGAAAAGAGCCTGAAGGGATGGAAGGAAGTGGAATATGAGGTCGTACGCGACCGCTTCGATAATTGCATTACCGTCTGCAACATGGAGAACTTCGACCCGCTGGGTATCCATACGGGAGAGTCGATCGTGATAGCTCCGTCGCAGACCTTATCGAATACGGATTACCACAAGCTCCGCGAATTGGCTATCCGCATCATCCGTCATATCGGTATCGTGGGAGAATGTAACGTGCAGTATGCCTATGATCCGGAAAGCGAGGATTATCGGGTCATTGAAGTAAATGCCCGCCTTTCCCGTTCTTCTGCTTTGGCTTCGAAGGCTACGGGTTATCCGTTGGCTTTTGTTGCGGCTAAATTGGGGTTGGGCTATGGCTTGTTCGATTTGAAGAACTCGGTCACGAAGACGACGAGCGCTTTCTTTGAGCCGGCATTGGACTATGTAGTCTGCAAGATTCCGCGTTGGGACTTGGGTAAGTTCCACGGTGTAGCCCGTGAGCTGGGTTCGAGCATGAAGTCGGTCGGCGAGGTGATGGCTATCGGACGTACTTTCGAAGAAGCCATCCAGAAAGGTTTGCGCATGATCGGGCAGGGCATGCACGGTTTTGTTGATAATAAGGAACTGGTTATCCAGGATATCGACAAGGCACTCCGTGAGCCGACCGACCGTCGTATCTTTGTAATTTCAAAAGCCTTCCGTGCCGGCTATACGATTGACCAGATTCATGAACTGACCAAGATAGACCGCTGGTTCCTCCAGAAGCTGTATAAGATTATCTGCACGGCGAACGAGCTGGAATCGTATTCGAAGATTCAGGATATACCGACGGAGCTGATGCGCGAGGCCAAGATAGAAGGCTTCTCCGATTTCCAGATTGCCCGGGCTATCTTCAAGGATAAGATGGAAGATGCGGAGCGTGCGCTCCTGCAGGTTCGTCAGGACCGGAAGTACAGAGGTATCGTCCCGGTTGTCAAGCAGATTGATACGCTGGCCGCAGAATACCCGGCACAGACCAACTACCTGTACCTGACCTATAGCGGAATCGAGAACGACGTCGCTTATACGGGCGATAAGCGTTCCATCGTGGTCTTGGGTTCGGGCGCCTACCGCATTGGAAGCTCCGTTGAGTTCGACTGGTGCGGTGTCCAGGCATTGAATACCATCCGGAAGGAAGGTTGGCGTTCGGTAATGATAAACTACAATCCTGAGACGGTTTCGACCGATTATGATATGTGCGACCGCCTGTATTTCGACGAGCTTACGTTCGAACGGGTGATGGATATCCTCGAACTGGAGAATCCGCACGGCGTGATTGTTTCTACAGGCGGGCAGATTCCGAATAACTTGGCTATGCGTCTGGACGAACAGCATGTGCATATACTGGGTACCTCGGCAAAGAGCATCGACAATGCCGAAGACCGCGAGAAGTTCTCGGCCATGCTCGACCGGATCGGGGTGGACCAGCCGCGCTGGAAGGAGCTTTCTTCGATGGAAGATATCAATGAGTTCGTGAAGGAAGTTGGTTTCCCGGTCTTGGTGCGTCCGAGCTACGTGCTGAGCGGGGCCGCCATGAACGTATGTTCCAACCAGGAAGAGCTGGAGCGCTTCTTGAAACTGGCCGCCAACGTGTCGAAGAAGCATCCGGTTGTGGTCAGCCAGTTTATCGAACATTCGAAGGAAGTGGAGATGGATGCGGTGGCCGATAAGGGAGAAATCGTGGCTTATGCGATCAGCGAGCATATCGAGTTTGCCGGTGTCCATTCGGGGGATGCCACCATCCAGTTCCCGCCGCAGAAGCTCTATGTCGAGACCGTGCGCCGCATCAAGCGCATCAGCCGGCAGATTGCCAAAGAGCTGAATATCTCCGGCCCGTTCAATATCCAATATCTGGCAAAAGGCAATGAAATCAAGGTCATCGAGTGTAACCTTCGTGCTTCACGCAGTTTCCCGTTCGTCAGCAAGGTGCTGAAGATAAACTTTATCGAACTGGCTACCCGCATCATGCTGGGGCTCCCCGTAGAGAAGCCGCACAAGAACGAGTTCGACCTCGACTACGTAGGAATCAAGGCTTCGCAGTTCTCCTTCAACCGTTTGCAGAAAGCCGACCCGGTGTTGGGCGTTGATATGACCTCGACCGGCGAGGTAGGTTGCCTGGGAGACGACGTGTCGGAGGCCATCCTGAAGAGTATGCTTTCCGTCGGCCTGCGTATTCCGGAGAAGAATATCCTTCTCTCCACGGGTTCAGCCAAGCAGAAAGTGGCCATGCTCGATGCTGCCCGCCTTCTGGCCGATAAGGGATACAATCTTTACGCTACGGGCGGAACCTACCGTTTCCTGCAGGAGAACCAGATTCCTTGTACCCTGGTCTATTGGCCAAGCGAGGAAGGAAAGGAGCCGCAGGCACTCAAGATGCTGCATGAGCGTAAGATTGATATGGTTGTCAATATCCCGCGTGACTTGTCGGCAGGCGAGTTGACCAATGGCTACAAGATCCGCCGTGCTTCTATCGACTTGAACATTCCGCTTATCACGAATGCACGCCTTGCCAGCGCGTTCATTCAGGCATTCTGCCTCTTGTCGATGGACGATATACAGATTAAGAGCTGGAACGAATATAAATAACCCGGGGCTGCCGTTAAAGGCGGCCCGGCAAGATATCCTATGGCTGGGGAAAACGGCGTGTCATGCATGGGTTCGACCAGTCCCAACTAGGGAGGGACTGGAGTCCCTCAGCGAAGAGGAACTGGAGTCCCTCTTCGCTGAGACTGGTTGCATCTCATGCATGACCCTTTTCCGCGCTTCGCCGTAGGGGATTTTGTCGAATATACTTGGAGGATAAAGATGACGCGCCGATACCTGTGTTTCCTGCTTGTCGTGATGCTGACAGGCCTGTTGGGTTCCTGTGGTTCGAGAAAGCAACCGAAGGTGATTCTTCCGGCTGATTTCAAGGGACCCAAGGAACTTTCGCGCCTGTATGGTGTCCGTCTGACGCCGGAGGACAATATCTATCTGTACAATGCCGGGGCGCATTGGCTTGG
>CALVFH010000078.1 GCA_944326775.1 uncultured Parabacteroides sp. | reverse complement strand
CCCGCAAATTTTTTCGCGAAAAAATTCATTTTTCCCGGAATTTTAAATTCTCTATAAAATCGGTATCTACTTTTGCAATGAAGTTAGATTTAAAGTGAAAGGAGGAAGTTATGGAAAAGAGTTTATCGACTTTGAGAGAGTATTGGTCAAAGCTGACCTGGAAATCGATGATTTGCCGTTTGGTGCCGTTAATCTTGTTGGCGTTGCTTTTAGGCTCGTCGCCTATTTGGGCCGATTATAACAAGCCCATCGCAGTGAAAGATTTGCCTCAGACTGCCCAAGTTTTGCTGAAGGAACAGTTTCCGGATTCTCCGATAGCCTTTGTTTCGAAGGAAATAGAATATTTTAGCAAAACATATAAGGTTATCCTGGCCGACGGAATGAAAATCGAGTTCAACCGTAAGGGTGAGTGGATTACGGTCGATGCCAAGTTTCAGGAAGTCCCCAGTGAGCTGGTTCCCCAGCCTATCCGGGAATATGTCAACAAGTTTTATTCCGGCGTGAAAATTGTTTCTATCGAGAAAAAGAAGCGTGAGTATGAAATCGATTTGAGCAATTCCCTTGAACTGAAGTTTGACAACAAAGAATTTTTCCTGACCGACTTGGACGATTAAGCGCAACATCCTGTTTGCGACTGATTTTACAGATAGAATAATAACCGACAAATTAAAATTTTTAGAGATATGAAAAAGTATGCATTGTTTTTATTAGCGGCTGCCAGCCTGAATGCTTTCGCAAGCTGTAACGACGACGACGACCGTCATGAAAGCAATCCGCAATGGAATGGCGTTTCCGAAATGGTGGTGAAAACCTTCAACGAAATGTATCCCGATGCGAAAAATATTGAGTGGGAAGTGCGCAACGGCTATGCCGTGGCCGAGTTTTATACGGCTTCGGGAGCGAAAGGCGACGACGAGAATACCAAGGCTTGGTTCGACAACCAATTGGGCGATTGGGCGATGACGGAGAGCGACGTGACTTCCGCCAACATCCCTCAGGCAGTTCTGGCGGCTTTCGAAGCTTCGGAATATGCCGATTGGCGCATCGATGACATCGACATGGTGCTCCGCAACGGTATGGAGCTGGTCTATGTGCTGGAAGTGGAGCAGGGCGAACGCGATATCGACCTCTATTATTCGGAAGACGGCGTGCTGGTGAAGTCTATTGCAGGCTCGGTCAACAACGATTATTCCGATTTCATCCCGCAGCAACCTACCGGCAGCGTGACCGACTGGATTGCTTCGAATTATCCGGATGCGCGAGTGGTCGATATTGATGTGGAAGACGGGGGGACGGAAGTTGAAATCCTCGATGGCTCCGAACTGCGCGAAGTGCTCTTCAACTATTCAGGTTCTTGGGTTTACACGAAGACGGAGATGCGCTGGAACCGCCTGCCCTCAGCCATTACCCAGGTTTTTCAATCGTCGGATTACCGCGACTACCATATCGACGACATCGATTTCTATCAGACGGAATCGGGCAGCTTCTACCGCTTCGACCTTGAATCGCGCGACGGCGACATCAAGATTGACATCGCTACCGACGGACAGATTACGCCGGCTTCGCCCGTCATCGGCACGAATCCCGACCCGAATCCAGGCACATCCGGCACGCCCGGCATGATTGGTTCGGATTACCAGTCGTTCATCGAATCAACTTATCCCGGAGCCCGTATCCTTGAGCGCGATTATGACGACGGCTATCTGGAAATTGAAATCTGGCACGACGGCCGCGAGAAGAAAGTTTATTTCGACGGCTCTGAAAACTGGGTGTTTACGAAGTGCGATTACCGTTACGGGGAATTGCCCGAGGCGGTGAAGGCCGCGATTTCCGGTTCGCAGTTCGCCCAATACCATGTGGATGATGTCGAAATGATTGAGTCGCAGTCCGGCACGTGGTTTACCCTCGAGCTGGAGCGTGGCGACCGCGACGTCACCGTCCGCATCGATGCCAACGGCACAATCTTGTAAAATCCGCCACTTTTCCCGGCTGGAAACAGCTGTACGGAAATATTTCGGGGCCCTCAAAATCTTGCATACGAGCGTATGGAGGTTTTGGGGACCCTTGATTTTTGGGGAATACAAGCCTGCGGAATAGCTCTTTTTCAAAAGTTTCCCGTCCTGATGTCAATTATCCCGAAAAAATCCATACCTTTGCAGCCTAAAAACAAACAAGAAGTTCCTACAAACGATGATTAACAGAAATTTAATCCGTATTAAAGTTTTGCAGATAGTTTATTCATACTATCAGAACGGAAATACTGACTTGAAAGCAGCAGAAAACGAATTGATGTTTAGCCTTCGTAAGTCGTATGATTTGTATAACGCATTTCTCCTCCTCATTCTCGATGTGACAAACCTTCACCGCCGCAATTTAGATATCCGCAAGCATAAATTTATGCCGACGGAAGAAGACCTGAATCCCAATATGCGCTTGGTCGATAATCGTTTTGCAGCCCAACTGGCAGAAAACGAGATGCTTCGAAAATATGTTGATGAGCAAGGAATCTCTTGGAGCAACGACGAAGACTTTGTCAAGATGCTGCTCGAGCAAATACTTGCATCAGACATCTATGCGGATTATCTGGCTAATGAGAACGATGGTTATGAGACAGACAGGGAGTTTTGGCGTCTGGTTTTCAAACGTCTGATTTGTGGTAATGATGAAGTGATAGAGCATCTGGAAGACAAGAGCATCTATTGGAACGACGATATTGAGATTGTTGAAACATTTGTCTTGAAAACGATCAAGCGGTTTAAGGAAGAGGAAGGTAGCAAACAACCGCTCTTGCCTATGTTTAAAGATGATGAAGACCGGATGTTTGCGGTACAGCTTTTTCGCCAGTCGTTGCTCAAAGGGAAAGAGTTGCGTGAGCGCATCAACAATCATATTAAAAACTGGGAAGCCGACCGCGTGGCCAGCATTGATCTCATAATTATGCAAGTGGCTTTAGCCGAGATTCTTACATTTCCAACCATCCCACTCAACGTATCTTTCAACGAGTATATTGATGCTGCCAAATATTATAGTACTCCGAAGAGTGGAGTATTTATTAATGGTATACTCGATGTAGTTGTCAGTGAATTAAAAGCTGAAAAACTTTTGTTTAAAGATTAAATGTCTTACATTTGTCGTGTCGCAAAAAAGCGATATGGAACATTAATGTAAAAAAGTAAATACAATGGAATTATTAAGCATTCTACTTCAAGCCGCAGGTGGCGGCGACCAATGGTCGGGTATTATCATGATGGTGGTTATCGTGGCTATTTTCTATTTCTTCATGATTCGCCCGCAACAGAAAAGACAAAAGGAAATCCAGAAAGCCCGCGAAGCTCTGAAAGTTGGTGATAAGGTGATTACAGCTGGCGGCATCTATGGAAAAATCAAGGAAATAGGAGATGTTTACATGGTGATTGAAATAGCCAATGGAGTAAATATCCAGATTGATAAGACTTCGGTCTTTGCTTCTACCGAAGATGCCAAGCAGAAATAAGCGGGGTTAAAAATTTACCAGTATGTCACGACTTGAAACTTTCGTACAGACATTCAAGGCAACGGTGACGGATATTAAAGCTTTTTTGTGTCGTCAGCGATGGAAAGAAGCTTTAATTTTTTCTGCTTTCGTACTTCTTTCCTTCGGTTTCTGGCTTTTGCTCAGTCTGCAGGAAGAGTATGAAACAACACTTTATGTTCCCGTAGCTTATCAGAATGTACCTCCTTCCATCTCGTTTTCCGGTGAAAAGCCCGAGAAGATAGCGGTGCGGGTTAGAGATAAAGGAAGTGGCCTCCTGAACTATACGTTCCGGCGGAACATGCAACCTGTGCAGGTCGATATGAAAGGAACAGCTACGAAAGAAGGGGTATTGCTGGTTACTCGAGAACAGATAGAAAGTGCCATAACCAAACAACTTCTGGTCACAACGACTTTGCTCGATTTTGAACCCCGGTCTATTAGGTTGCCTTATAGCGCAATTTATCAGAAAGAGGTTCCGGTACATTTTAATGGCAAAGTACGTACTATTCCAGGATTTCTTCCTTCGGGCGAAAATATTATCACTCCTTCACATATCACGATCTATGCTACTCAAGAAGTACTCGATACTATTAACGAAGTGAAGACGGTTTATACCGAACTTTCCGATTGTAGCAAGACCGTTCCTCGAAATTTAAAGCTTCAGCCTATTCCGGGAGTAAATTTTGAGACTCAGCGGGTATCGGTTATTATTCCGATAGAAGAATATACGGAGAAAACCCTTCATATTCCGGTCGTTTGTGAGCAGATACCGGAACATTATATCATTCGTATTTTTCCGCCCGAGATCAACGTGACGTGCCATCTTCCGATGTCGCGGTTTAAAGAACTGACCGAAGACGATTTGGCTATTCATATTACTTATGATGAATTGGTTCAGGCTGGTAACGAGCCGTTATTCATAGATCTGACGGAGAAGCCGGAGTGGATTCATACCTATTCTCTCGATCCGGAGAAGATTGAATTTATCCTGGAAAAGAAAAACTATTGATAAGATGATCAAAGTAGGAATTACCGGAGGCATAGGCAGCGGGAAGTCGGTTGTTTCGACATTGCTTTCGTTGTGGGGTGTTCCGGTCTATATTGCAGATGATGAGAGCAAGAAGCTGACGGATACGTCACCGGTTATTCGGGAAGGACTTATCCGTCTTTTCGGAGAAGGAATCTATACACCGGAGGGCGTGAATCGTCCTTTGCTGGCTTCCCATATTTTCGGAAATCCTGAGAATCTGCGTCAGGTAAATAACCTTATTCATCCTGAGGTGAACAAGCATTTTCTTCATTGGGCTGAAAGCCAAGATACACAGGTTTGCGGCATCGAGTCGGCCATTCTGTTTGAATCGGGGTTCGACCGGATTGTTGATATCCGGTTGATGGTGTATGCTCCGCTCGATATTCGTCTCCAACGGGTAGCCCGGCGCGACCGGGTCAGTCGTGAGTTGATCGAGCGCCGTATTCAAAACCAGATGCCTGACGAAGAGAAACGAGACCGTTCGGATTACGTTGTCATTAATGATGGAAAGCAGGCATTAATACCCCAGGTTGAAAAGTTTTTGGCCAACTATGGCTTGTTTGTCCCTAAGTTATGCTAAATTTGCAGCTCATTAAGTTTAACATTAAGAAAGAATAAGAATAGCTATGTTGAAGACTATTTTATCGATCTCTGGGAGACCGGGATTATTCAGATTGGTTTCTCACGGAAAGAATATGTTGATTGTAGAATCGTTGGCCGACAAGCGGAAAGTACCGGCCTATGCTAATGATAAAGTAATTTCGCTGGGCGATATTGCTATCTATACGAACGATGGCGAAACTCCATTGCCTCAGGTGCTGGATAACATCAAGAAAAAGGAAAATGGAGAAAAAGCTTCCATCAGTACATCGGCCGGCTCTGACGAGTTGCGTGCCTATATGGCTGAAATCTTGCCGGATTTTGATCGCGACCGGGTTTATCCGAATGACATTCGTAAAATGATCAGCTGGTATAATATTCTTGTAGCTTCCGGCCTGACAGATTTCCTTCCGGAAGAAGAAGAAAGTAAAGAAAAGGAAACGGAAGAATAATCCATAAAGAATGATGAATTATGGTGTGTCTTCATCCATAATTCATCATTTCTGTATAGAAGCTATTTGATAATAAACACGTCTTCGTTATCCCTTTTCATCAGATATTCCTCGCGGGCAAAGCGTTCCAAGCCTTCTTTGTCTGTTCGCAATTCCTTCAACTTTTGGCTGTTTACTTCAATTTCCTTCCGGTAGTGCTCGATTTCGTTTTCCAGACTCCGGATTTTCTCGTCGTACATATACCGGTTATAGAAGCTGCTGTCGCCCGTCGTTGTTATGAGTACCAAGAAGATAACAACCACGACAACGTACTTATTGATATGCGACAGGTAGTTGTTGTAAAATTCCTTTAGCTTGTTCATCCTTCGAAACCTTTAGTTTCTGCAAACATACGGAAAAACATTGAAATGACCGCATGGATGGGTTTCTATCTCTTCTTTTTTAGCACGAAGGGTTCTCCAGGAGCCAGGATATGAATCCGTTCGGGGTTTATGATCCGTCCGTCCAGATCCTTCGGGTCGGCATTAAAAGGTTTCATATCCGGCGCATCTACCGTTCCCCAGTGCGACAGGAGCAGTTGGGCGTTGGGGTAGGCATTGGCCACCTTGATGGCATTTTCAAGACCGATATGCCAGGAATCGTCTGAAAAGTCGAAGAATATGACGTCGGGCGACGGCAGGTGCATGAACTCCGGCAGAAAGCGCGAATCGCCCGGCGCCCAGATACGTCCGTCGGGTGTGTCGATCAGGAACCCGCAATAGTCTTCTTTTTGGAATATCCGGTCGTAGCCTCCCATCTCGTTTTGCCAGACATGGTCGGCCGGTGTCAGCGTGACGGTTGCCGAACCGATACGGAAGGTATCCGTCAGGGCATGCCCCGAGGAGGGTAGTCCCATGACCTTCATCAGCGAATCCACATAAAGCGTGGAATGATACGCCTTGCAAACTCCGGCCAATTCCCGGCAAGTCGCCTTGCTGAAATGGTCGTTATCGACATGGGTAATCAGTATGGCATCCAGCGAAGGAACCACCTCCGGCAAGATAGGCGGGTCGATGAGCAACGGCATGTCGAATCCCACCAGCAGCGGGTCCACCATCAGGCAAGTCCCTTGCGTATTGATTAGAAATCCCGCATTCCCCAACCATCGGATTACAGTATGTTCTTCCGGTGCAAAGGCCTCTTTCCCGAAATGTCGGGTAGCCGGAGGATAGGCCTGTCCTTTTTCAGTATAGCGCACCTGGGCTGAACTTTCGAAAGAGAACGACAACCCGAAAAGGATATAGAATATAAATAAATGAAGGAATGTTTTCATCTTATCATTCGTTTAATGTATGGCATGAGTTCAATAGAAAGAGTCTTTCGGCGGGCGGGGTGTCTGCCAGCCTCGGGGCAAGGTGTCTGCCAGCTTCGGGGCAGGGTGTCTGCCAGCTTCGAGGCAAGGTGTTTGCCAGCCTCGGGGAACGGTGCTTTCCCGCTTCGGGGAACGGTGGTTTCCCGCTTCGAGGAACGGTGGTTTCCCGCCTCGGGGAACGATGCTTTCCCGCCTCGGGGAACGGTGCTTTCCCAAATTGTTATTTTCCCATTGTCTCTTTGACTTTTGCCAGCAGGTTGGGAATATCCAGATGCTGGGGACATTTGGGCAGGCAGGCTCCGCATCCGACGCATGAAGAAGCCGGATCACCGCGCTGGACGGGCGACATGGCTACAGTATAGTCGGATAAAGCCCGTTTCATATCCTTATGGACTAAGTAGTTATTATAAACATAGGCGAAGATATAGCCGATGGCGACATTGTGCGGACAAGGGATGCATTGGTAGCAGCCGGTGCAATCGATATGCCCCGGGGTGTTCCGGAAAGCATAGATGGCGGCTCCGAGAGCCTCGCGTTCGGCGGGCGTCAGCATATTGGGTTTGGCTTTGGCGGCATATTTCAGGTTTTCTTCCACGTCGGACATAGAGCCCATGCCACTTACGGCCACGCTTACTTCGGGAATATCCCACAGATAGTCGAGTGCCCATTCCGGGTCGGGCTTCTGGACACCGGTCGAGGTCAGGGCATCTTTCATGGATTGGGGCAGGTGGGCCAGGAAGCCGGTACGGACGGGCTTCATCACCGCCAGGCCCATGCCGTTGGCGGCGGCATATTTAGGTCCGAGCACACCTGCTTCGTATTCGTAGTCGAGATAATTGTGTTGGATCAGGCAGAAGTCCCAGGCCGGGGTGTATTCGATGATTTGCTTGAAAAGTTGCAGGCTGTCGTGGAAGGAGAATCCCATAAAGCGTATTTTCCCTTGTGCTTTCAGCTTCTCCATCTTTTCGATGAGCTTGTAGGGGAGAACTTTTTCCTTCCATCCCCGGTGCATAATCATGTGGATATGATAGAAATCGATGACATCCGTATCGATAGTCCGGCGGGATTGGTCGAACAGTTTCTCGAAGTCGTCGGCGCTTTGCATTTCCCACCAGGGAGATTTGGAGGTGACATAGACGCGGTCTCGCCAGCCGCCGGCCAAGGCTTTGCGTACGGCCTGTTCGCTCTCCCCGCCCATGTAAACACGGCCGGTGTCGATGTAATTCACTCCGCCCTCAATGGCGCGGCGGACCATCGGGGTAGTCTGGTCGAAATCCACATGTCCGTCTTTCATCGGGAGACGCAGCATCCCGAAACCCAGGGCAGAAACTTTGACTCCTGTCCGGCCCATCGGGCGATAAGGCATATTGGGGTTGTAGTTCAGGATGTCTTTCGACAAATCTTCTTGGGTTACTTGTCGTTCAGCTTGTTGCGCTACGGCTTTCGGTCCGGCCATAGCTCCGGCAGCCGCGGTTAGGAGGCCGCTTTTGATGAAATTTCGTCTATCCATAAGGCATATATGATGATTAGGGTTAAATCAAACCGACCAGCCAAGCCGGGTTTTTACGGACCAGCAGGTCTATCTCGTTTTGGGAAAGTCCGGCTTGTTGCAGTTTCAGGAGGCAGTCCCGCATTCCTTCGATAGGATGAGGCATGACGGCTTGCCCCAGGTCTGTCGAGATAAAGCTGCGCGACGGGTCGATGCGTACAAATGTTGCAAATTCGTCGATACTTTGGCGTTGATATTGCGGCATTTTAGTTCCTTCTCCCCAGAGGCAAGGCAGGTAGCAATATTCGATGTAGGCTCCAAGGTCGATGCATTGTTTGATTTGGTCGGGCGTCATGGTCCAGATGGAAGAGTTGGCATGGGTAACCACTACCCGTTTCAACCCGATTTCGTGGGTTTTGCGGAGCAGGGTGAGGCTTTCTTCCGGAGAAGCATGGCCCGTTGCGAAAATAATATCGGCTTCGGCACAGATTTCCATGACTTGGACGACTTCAGGCAAGACATTCCCCTGGCTGTCTAATACGGGGATGCCTTTTTCCTTGCGTCCTTCAGAAAGATACTGGTAGGCGGCATCGAGGGTCGGCATCCAGATGCAGCGGCAGAGGCCACCGCTCGTTTCGATGGCTTTTCGGGCGGCGAAAACATTGACTTTGTCGCCGTGGACTCGGTTCATGCAGAAGCTGCCGAAACATTCGGCTTCTGGCAAGGCCTGACGGATAAGGTAGGCCCGGTCGTGACAGCTGAAGTCGTTGGATTTGAACATGACGGCGCGGTATCCGGCTTTGAGGGCATCTTTCATGAATCCAAATTCATCGACCGACCGTTCCCGGGAATCGGGGCGGCAATGCAGATGGATGTCGCAAACTCCTTTCAGCAGGTTCTTGTCGGATTCTGATAATGAGTCTGCTGGTTCTGAATCAGCCGGAATAGCCGGATTGTGGGTAGCGAATGCGGAATGGGCCAGCCAGGCACCTCCCGTGAGGACGGATGTTCGAATAAAATCTCTACGGTCTATTTTTACGCGATTGTTCATGGGCTTATTTCATTTTTTGCAAAGTTAGTCCGTGAGCTTCCAAAAGGAGGTAACAGAATTACGGAGGATTGTAACGCTTTTACAGATTGAGGAAGGAACTGCGAGTTTTAGGCAATCCCCGCTTAACTTCAACTTTTTTCCGTATCTTTGTCTTCCGTAAAAAAGAAAAGCACATGGACAATTATATCGTTTCAGCCCGGAAATACCGACCTTCAACCTTCAAGGATGTGGTAGGCCAGAAAGCTCTGACAACCACCTTGAAGCATGCCATTCAGAATAATAAGCTGGCCCATGCGTATTTGTTCTGTGGTCCGAGAGGGGTGGGGAAAACATCGTGTGCCCGAATCTTTGCGAAAACGATTAATTGCCTGAACCCGACGGCCGATGGCGAGGCTTGTAACGAATGTGAGTCTTGCCGTGCCTTCAACGAGCAGCGGTCGTATAATATTCACGAGTTGGATGCGGCTTCGAACAACTCGGTGGATGATATCCGCTCGCTGATTGACCAGGTGCGTATTCCGCCTCCTATCGGAAAGTATAAGGTGTTTATCATCGATGAAGTACATATGCTGAGTTCCGCAGCGTTCAATGCTTTTCTGAAAACCTTGGAAGAGCCGCCACACCATGCTCTTTTTATCTTGGCTACTACGGAGAAGCATAAGGTATTGCCAACGATTCTTTCACGTTGCCAGGTTTACGACTTTTCCCGGATTACGATTGCCGATATGGTGGAGCATTTGCAGTATGTTGCTTCGTGCGAACAGATCCAGGCAGAGCCGGAAGCGCTGAATGTCATTGCGCAGAAAGCCGATGGAGGAATGCGCGATGCCCTGTCTATTTTTGATCAGGCGGCGAGCTATACGAATGGAAACATTACTTACCAGGCGGTAATCGATAATCTTAATGTGCTTGATTATGAATATTATTTCCGTCTGACAGACTGCATCCTTTCCGGGAATATCCGTTCGGCCTTACTCCTTTTCAATGAGATTTTGAATAAAGGGTTTGACGGGCAGAATGTAGTGACGGGATTGGCAAGCCATTTCCGGGATTTGTTGGTTTGCAAGGATGAATCGACTCTTTCGTTGTTCGAGGTGGGGGCTTCTATCCGTGAACGCTACAAGGAGATGGCCAAGCGTTGTCCGGATCCGCTTTTGTTTCGGGCGATTGAACTGGCAAATACCTGCGACTTGAATTATCGGGCGAGCCGGAACAAACGTCTGCTGGTAGAGCTTCTGCTGATCCAGCTTTGCCAGTTGGGTAATGGCCAGGATGAGGGTAAAAAAAAAGTTGTCCTTGAGCCGATAGCTGCCACTCAACAGCCTGCTGCCCCTCAGCAAGCCCCTGTAGCTGCTCCTAACCAACAACCTGCCGGCCAAAGGGCGGAAGGGAATGCCCCAGCGCCCCATGCCGCCCCTCAGTCTCCGACGGTGAAACTTCAGGAACCTCCGGCCTCTTCGCCCCGGCGCATGGCCCGCCCTCCGATGAGTACTTCCCTGCGTGATATGGCTTTGCCCAAAGGGGAGAAGCAGAATCAGCAGGCAGAAACCGGACAATCATCTCAGGCCGCCCAAGCTCAACCCTTTACGCAAGAGGAACTGGTGGCACAATGGAATACCTATGCAAACGGACTCCAGAAAAGGGTCTATCTCCAAAATACGATGCTTAATTGTGTGCCTACGCTGACCGACAATTTCTATTTTGAAGTAGCTGTACATAATCCTGCCCAGCAAGACGAATTGGCTCATGCCGCTATCGATATCCTGTCTTATCTGCGTACTCAATTACACAACGGGAAAATACAAATGAAGGTACGTATTCAGGAAAGTAATGAGAAGCATTTGGCTTATACCGCTACGGAAAAATACGAACATCTGATGAACATTAATCCTAATCTCCAGAAGCTGAAGGATGCGTTTGATTTGCGTTTAGATTAATGCTGAAATGATGGAATCCATCTTCATAGCTGTATTCAAGCTGATAGCCATATAGTTTGCATACCGATTCGCAGATAGAAAGTCCTAACCCGGATGATTGAGGTGTATTGGCGGAATGGTAAAAACGCTGGAATATTTGTTTGGCATCGAGCGCTTCTTTCCCTGTATTTGAAAAAGTAATAAGCTCTTTATTCAGTTCAATATTGATTTCTCCTCCTGTGGAAGTATGAATCCAGGCGTTGCGGAAAAGATTTCCCAACAGCAGTTCGGATAAGGTGCGGTTGATGTTTATCGTCAGCGATTTCTCGCCTTGCACGGAACAGGTTATCTCCTTGTAGGAAAAAATGTCTTCAAAGTCATTCTGCATTAATTTGAGCATATCATAAATCCGGACAGGTTCACGGCTGGTATAAGCACCGTTGTTTATCCGTGATAATTGAAGCATATCGCGATGCAAACGGTTCAAACGGCGTAGAGGTTGTTTGACTCTGGCAATATCAGCCAATTGTTCTTCGTTTAGGTCGTTCCGTTGTTGGAGCTCCTCCAGGCGGTTGAGGCAGACAGCTAAAGGTGTTTGCATTTCGTGGGCAGCATTATCGACAAAGAGACGTTGCTGGTCATATAATTCGAGGGTGCGGGCTAAAAGGCGGTTGGCTGCATCAATAAGCCGGCGGAATTCGGTTGTTTTGGTTTCGATAGACATGGAGGTGTTGTTGTTTTTAAGGTCGAAACTGTCCAACCAGTGCAACATGGCATAGAGGGGCTTCATACTTGACTGGATAACCCCCCAGTTAATGGAAAGAATAAGGAATAGGAGAAGGACGTAAAGCACAATACTCCAGATCAGGATGGCCAGTTGTAATTCGTCCTGGTCGAAAGTTGGGGTAGAAACCTCAAGCAACATCGGGCGTTGTTGTTCGTCTCGGAATACCGTGCGCATGATGCGGGCTGGTTCTGTTTCATGTCGTTCTGGAATCCAGATATCTTTGTTTTCGAAAGATTGAGGCGGGTAGGTGGCTGCATAGTCTTCAGTTACGGGAATGATAGCGTATGAGTTGTTGGTTCCGATTTCTTGGGGTGGAATTTCCTTGTGTGCCAGGTAGCGGATCATCAGCATCTCAGAGTGCAGCTCCAAAGAGTCATCTACTTCATCCATCATTTCGCGTTGGATGGCAAAATAGAAAAGCATGCACCATGCTAATAGAACGGCCATCAGTACGATAGCCATACGGTTCATTATTTGCCCGATAAGTTTCATCTTTCAATTATTTTTCTGTTAGTTTATAGCCGAAGCCATAGACAGCCTGAATCTGGATATTTGCTCCAGCATCTCGGAGCTTTCGTTTTAGATTAGCGACCTGTTGATAGACAAAGTTGAAATTATCCGACTGGTCGGCATGGTCTCCCCAGACGGCTTCCGCCAAGGCTTGTTTGTCGATTACCCGTTCAGGACGGGTAAGGAAGTAATAAAGGATATGGTATTCTTTGTGTAATAAGCTGAGAGGTTTACCGGCTACGATAGCACTCCGGTCGTCTGGATTGAGACGGACATTTCCTACTTCAATTTCCTTGGCGCCTTTATTCCCTCTCCGAAGTAAGCTTCTTACTCTTGCCAGTAGTTCAGACAGGTGAAAAGGTTTGGGTAGATAATCGTCTGCTCCGAGGTCGAGTCCTTTCACCTTGTCTTCGACCGATCCTTTTGCCGAGGTAATGATAACTTTCGAAGCTCGTCCTTGCTCAGAGAGATGGTGTAGAATGGTGAATCCGTTGCCGTCGGGCAACATTAAGTCGAGTAATATGCAATCGTATTCATACATATCAATCTTCTCCAAGGCCTCTGCGCAGTTTGTTGCTGTTTCAACCACAAACCCAGCTTCCCGCAATACGCCTTGCATCATTTCGCTAAGTGCAGTTTCGTCTTCAATAATTAATAGTTTCATGGCAGTATGTTTGTTGTAAGAATGAAATCTGTTTTCCGGAGGCTAAAATTAC
>CALVFH010000077.1 GCA_944326775.1 uncultured Parabacteroides sp. | reverse complement strand
CATAGCTCCGGAAACCTTTTCCTCATTCGCGCCCGGAGTTCCTCGACGGTTATGCCTTCGCCGGCTTCCATCGCCGCTTCCGCCCGGTCCAGCCAACTGTCGATTTCCTCCCGCGTATAAGGTTTCAGCTTCGGCCGCACCTCATACGCCACGTCTTCCTCGCACACCCGGTTGTCGTGCGGGCTGTCGATGTCTTTTTTATCCGTTCCCATCGTCGTTCCCCCTCTTATTTATTTACACCGTCGGCCTGTCGTCAGGCAGCTCTTCTTCTCCGCTGCCGGGGTTTTCCGTGTCCGGCGTTTCGGAGTCGGGGTTTTCCGGCGTTTCGGGCTGGTCGGTCGCCGGTTTGTCGGTCGCCGGTTTCTGAGCCTCGTCGTCGTCCTTCTTGCTGCCGCGTTTGTTGCGGTCGGCGCGAGCCTTGGCGAGGATATTGTTCATTTCATTGATAAAGTCGGTAGCCTCGTCGCTGGGGTTCACCAGGCTGTGGGCGTTGGCCATCATGAAGATGTCGTCGAGAAGGTCTTGCGTCTCCTTTTCGATGTCGGAAGGACGCACCATGATGCGGCGTTCCTTGGCCGCGCTGTCGCGTTCCACTTCCAGCGATTTATACGTTTCGTTCAGTTGTTCGGCTTCGGTGATATATTGGCTAAGTCCCAGCGTTTCCACCGCTTCCGCGTATTCCGGTTTGCGGACATCCTCGAGGAAGCCTTCGATGATGTGCGTCCGTTGGGTAATCGGCTTCATGTAGTAGCCGTTGTACGGACGGATGCTTGGTTCCATCAGCTTTCCGGCGCTCCGCTCGGTTGCGAGGGGCAGCCGGTCATAATCCAGGATGCGGCGCACGATGTAGTTCACCACGCGGCAGCGGTTCTCGTCCGCTTCTTCCAGTTCTTCGGTTTTCACGTTGGCGGTCGATTCGTAGGTAGCCGATTTGAAAACATTGATTACCTCGTCGAGTTTCGCCATCTGTTCTTCCGTGATTCCCAATGCTTCCACGCCGCCCGTTGCCGATAAGGTCTGGATAGACGGCCCGTCGCCTCCTTCTTCTTCCGTGCTGCTCTTGACGGCCAAAAGGCGTTCGCGCAAGCGTTCGAGGATGTGAAGACGTTCTGCGTAATTAAACCGATTAAAAGAAAATTGCTGAATAATGTTATAAGTACCCATAAAACATATTATTTTTAATGTTAAACAATGTTCTTTTTCCTTTTCCACACCCGTGGAATGGATGCCCAAAGCTCTGGTGAGCCTTTCCACACCCGTGGAATGGGTGTCTAAAGCTTTGGTGAGCCTTTCCACACCCGTGGAACGGGGTTCCAAAGCTTTGGCGGGCCTTTCCACACCCGTGGAATGGGTGTCCAAAGCCTTGGCGAGCCTTTCCACACCCGTGGAACGGGGTTCCAAAGCCTTGGTGGACCTTTCCACACCCGTGGAATGGGTGATTTCAAGCCCCCGCTCCCATCATCCGCAAAAGATCAGGGCCGCGGAGGCTTGTAATCCAGCCGCAAAGGTACGAGGAATCTTTGGGATTTCGTAGCTTTGCGGGGAAGATTATTATTTGCCCTCCCAGATGGTCGGGGTGCCGTCATAGACGAGGGAGAACTCATCTACATACAAGGTACTGCCTTCGCCACCGGTCATGTAATCGCCATACTTGCTGGCTGAGCAAACAACGATGATGTGAGTCGGCTGAACATCGAATTTGCTTTCTTTATATTGCAAAGGAATGGTAAACTCGGTATAGCCATCACCCTCTGTTGCTGCTCCCGAAGGAAGTGCACCATAAGCGATAATTCGATTGTCAGTTTCATAATTTATCACTGTCTCAGAATTATTAAATGTAATGGCTTCCGTTGCCAAAGCAATATAAATTGAACATTCATCAAGAGTTTCATTTTTTACGATAGAGACACCCTCCGGTACTTTCTTTACAATGTCTATAGGAACAGGCGTATATTTATAATAACCTTTCAATGCTATCGGCCGACCTGTAAACGGCTGGCCAAATTGCATATCAGCATCCATCGTTAAATTAGCCTTTATAAACTTTCCTGTATATAAACTTGCCGCAGCTAACTGCCCAAATACTGATATTGATTTTAATTGTGCCGCATAAGTACCACCCTGTACTGGTGTTTCAACCTTGTTTGTCGGATTATTTTCACCCAAAGTATTTGCCCCAGGATTACTTGTATCCCAGAATAAAGTACCGCTCTTATTCGGAGAAGCTACGTTCTTTAGACTTCCATTAAGTCCTGGCTCTGAAGCTGTACACCAGAATTCGAAACCGCCGTTATACAACTCCGTCGCTTCTTCGGTCGTAAACTCAACCGTCGCCCCTTCATAATTCTCTTCACCATTCCGATACACCAGACGGTATTCATAAGTCGCGGCAGGAGTCAAACCAGTTACCTGAGCCTTATAGGTTTCGCCGTCCAAAGTAGCCGTTGCGCTTTGCCAATCGGCAGCGTCCTTCTGGCGGTATTCAAAGGAATAATTACCATCTTCCAACGTCCAGCCGTTCGCATTGACCGAACCTTCCAGATAAGCCATCTTTGCCCAAGCATTCGCTTCAGCCGTCAAAATAGGTTTCGGAGCCGTCGAAACAATCACGGTGTAGGTATATGTGCGGGTCGTTTCATCAACCGTAATCGAGATATTTCCTTCGCCGTCTGTATCGGTCGATTCGCCCACCTTATAGTTCAGAATATAATGGTCGCGGGCTTTTACGCCTTCGATGACGTTCCGCTGCGTGTTCGTGACGCCGTGTTCCTTGTTCGTAGCCGCAACAACAGCCACCAAATCGGTAACCGGGAAATAACCGGATTCGCTGGTTTTGCCCATTTCAAATTTCAGCGGGGCGATTCCCTCGTCCTCGGTATTGTCGTCGATCTGGACCGTCGCGCTTGAAAAGGCATCCTTGAACGACTGGTCGAAGTTGACGGTAACTTTCACATTCGCCAGGGTGCAGGTGATTGTCGCATTCGCCGTTTTGCCAGCCTGCACTTCGACCGAAGTACTGCCGGCGTAATAAGGCTTGTCGAAAGCCGAAGTTTCCCCGTCGAAACCGGCGGAAGAGGCTTTGATTGTATAAGCACCTACGGGAACTTCTATCGGCTCGCAATCTTTCCATTCTTCGTCGTAGTTCTGTGTTTCCTTTACCACTTCGCCCTCCGCATTCAGAATCTGTACCGCGAGTTGCTTGGGATTATACAGTTCGGCCTCTGCCTTGGTTACAGCAGCCATGTTCACGCTGGTTGACAGGCGGAGGTAACCTGTCTGTTTGCCTCCTTGCATCGACTCGTCTTCCTGACAGGCGGAAAACAGGAGCAGGCAAAAGGAGATTAATATATATCCTATTTTTTTCATTTTACATTTTCCTTTAAGTGTTTTTCTTTGATTAGTTTATCGTAATCGTCAAAGTTGCTGACTTTTTATTGCCGTCGGCATCGACCACGGTCAACATAAAATCGTGCGTGCCGGAGAAACCTCCCAACAGATTGCATAAGGTTTCATTCATAGAGAATGTGTATTCGTCAGCATTCGGTTCCGGCAGAGAGAATAATGATCCCAAGCCGCTTGCAGCCTCAGAAGCCAAATCCATGCCGGGAGCGGTTGCCAATCCAAATATTCCTACTGCACTTAAAAAGTCTGAGTTATCAGAATCAACTTGCACATACACGTTCTTAATTCCGTTTGGAACGTTCATTACGACAGCAATATCAGTCGGGAGACTTCCAGCAGAATTAGTCACGCCGTTAGTCAGATAACCGGTTCCGTTATCGCCAATCGAGATATTGTTGGAAGTTCCGGGGGTGTCGGGAGTTTCTTCTTCCTCATTGTCGTCACCCGTTCCCGGAGTTACCGGCAGATCGACAGATTCGTTTGAGTTGGAGAAAGTCAGATCGACAGTAACGTGGAAGTTAACGGCCGATTGATCGTCGCCCGGTTCCGGAGTAATTACGGGTTCGTCGTTCACCTCAACATTGATGACCAAACCATCGCCACCTACGAAATTCACATCATCGTCTTCATAAGATTCGGCAGCATCCGCTTTTTTAAATGTGCTTGTGCTGTAAAAATCAACGCCGGCAGCTGTTTTTCCGGTAATATTCATCCGGATTGTGCTTGTACCGGTCGTACCCAAATTCCAATAAACCGGAAGCGTACCGTCATAAGTGCCATCCTTTGAGAAAGTCAGGGTATTTTCCGTACCGTCGTCGAAAGTAATCTGCCATTCCTGGTAAGAGAGGAAATCGTCCGGCAATTTCAAAGTGATTTTCGTATTTGCCATTTTGCAAACGACCTCCACTTGCTCCGAACCATTTTCTTTAATGGTCAAAGGTTTATCTCCCTGATAAAACGGAGAGAGCATGATTGGCGAAAGTTCTCCCGGAGAATGTGCCGTCACGGTATAAGTTCCTACCGGCAGAATCACCGGGTTTTCAATTTCCCCAAAAGAAGAGAAAGTCTTGTTGTTGTCCGGATTATCCGTACAAACAATCTCTACGGCAAAGGTACTGACGTCTGTTCCTTTATCGGCACGAGTAGCCACCGGTTCCTGAACGGAAAGTCCTAATTCAAGCATTCCAGTCGCCCCGGAATCGCTACCTCCGCTCAATTCATCTTTCATTTCGCACGATGCCAAGCCTGCGACCAGCAAAGCCGACAACATCCATTTATTGATTATTCTATTTTTCATAACTTCTTATCTTTATCTTTATTCTTCCGTTTCATCCGTTACCCAATCAGAAGGAACTTCTATATCCTGTTCAATATCATTTGTCTTATCATCAACCGTAATATTAAGAGAAATAGAACCCGTCGCGTCACCTGCTATGCCTACTGCCAGAGTCAGGCCGCCTGCCGGACTTAAAGTGTATGTTTTTTCTATCGACGCATCTGCAGATGATGAATCTTTGTATTTTCCGGTAATCACAGCCGTTACAGATTCGTTTTGTTCCACTTTCAAATAAACCGGATCGGTTGCGGTTTTCGTCCAGACAAAAGAATCGCTTCCCAAAGCCTTGGTTTTAAATGTTACTGAATAATCGCTGAAATATTTATCCAGATTTTCCTTATCGAAATCAACAACCACCTTAGCACACGCCGGTTTGCAGGCTACCGAAAGGGTTGTCGGAGTTTCCAGATTCGCTGCAACGGCAACATCTTCGCCAACACCTTCCACATACATGGAAGTTGTCGATGCCGCAACATCCTGGCCATAGAAAGCTTTCAAATGGTAAGTACCGGCATCTACCTTCAGTTCGGAAGGAAGAGCGGTATATTTCCATTCATTAAGCCGGCTTCCGTCTTTAAACAACTGGACTGTATAATTATCCAGATTCTTATAATCGGCTTCACTCACAGCACGTGTTTGAAAACCGGTATCCGTCGTCACTTGGAAGGAAATCAGTCCCGTTCCTGTGGCTTCCAACGCATCCTCCGTGTCCGAGGAACAACTGCTTAACAAACCAAGCCCCACCGCACACAAACATGTCTTCAGCATATAAAAATGTTTCTTCATTTCATGTAATACTTTTAAAATTTCATGGGTGCAAAATAAAAACATCATCCTCTTTTTCGCAAGGTCTGTTTATGGCATTCGTTGGCCTATTTTTTAAGCCGGAAAAAGAAATCGCAGCTAACCCGCTCATTTAGGCAACTCTCTTTTAAATGAAATGGTCTATTTTTTAGAAAAAAGAATGTGTCAAAAATAAAGGACATAAAAGTCGGCGACACGGAGAGGACGTATGCCGGGACGGTTTGCCAACAAGCGGAGCAACTTGTTCTTGTGCTGCTCGAACCGGGCATTCGGGAGAAGAACGACCACCACATTCTCATACACTTTCGGCGTGTCGAAGGTATTCAGGATAGCTTTTGTCCCCTCCGTTTTCGGGCGGATCTCCTTGGCATAATGCTCCGGCCCGTCGGAATCCAGCTTGGCTTCGACCAGCAACAGATGCCTTTTCTCCAGGCCGACCACGAAATCCACCGTTTTGCTCTGCTGCGCCAAACCTTTCTCTTTGGCCAAACGGAGGGCGACGGCATCCATATTCAATGCCTTTTCTTCGGAGAAAGGACACGCCCGCTCCTTGTAGTGTTCGGCATAAAGGATGTCTCTGATCTTCTCCAGCGCGCCTGCCAGGACGGGCGAAGCCTCGACGAAAGCCTCGATGTCTGAGTTTCCGGCGAAACGACAGGGCAGGGTGTTCTTATTTCCCGGCGTTAACATAAGCGTCCAGCTGTTCGTAAGATTTGTTGAAGGAATTGAATATCTGCTCTATGTCCTGCCCCAGATATTCGTAAGAGAAACGGTTAGCCAGGCCGGCAGCCTCGGAAGCCACGTAGAAAGCCACTTTATCCAGCACGCCCTCTTTCTCGGAAATATAGCGGAGCGCGCTCACCATATCCGTGCTATGGCTGGCAACAAAGAACTTTACGCCCAGCGCCTTATGGAGCAAGACCAGCAGGCGGGCGTATTCCACGATCCACTGCGGGTGCAGGTGGGCTTCCGGCTCGTCGATAATCAGGAGGGTTTTCTCGTCGAGGAAAAGGTTTCTCAACAGGAGCTGCAAGAGGGAAAAGGACTTGATGCCGGTAGCGCATTCCAGCAAGTCGAATTCCGTGCCGTCGAGACGCTTGTATTTGAAGCCGCCCGCCAGCAAATCGTCGGAATAGGCGGCCTCGCCCTGCAGGATTTCCCGGCTTATCCAGTCGTTCAGGATATGCTTATAGCCCGGCTGGGGCGGCTGTTTCAACAAGTCGTTCAGCTCCTGCCAGTAAGAAGGCTGACGGGGAGAAACGTCCATACCGATCACCATCGGCGTGTCGATATAAGCAACCTTCTTGACATAATGGAGCAACGGGACGTTCGGCAGGGCGTTTTCCACAACCGGGTCGCCGTATTCGGAGAGGACGACATGCTTCGAGACGTCGGCATTGAAAATACGATCCAGACTGCCTTTCAGCAAGCGGTAAGGACGCCGGAGGGCCTGGCTTTCGGCATCGGAGAGACAGGCGGTAATCCGCGCAACCAAGAGGTCAACCAATTCAGGAACCGGCTTGTCTTCGTTGAGCGTATCTTTCATGATTTTATGCAGACGCTCGAACTGGACGGAGCGGAGGGCCATCTGCCGCATCATCTTCAGGAACAGGTCGCAAATGCTTTTGGCCTTGGTTTCAAATGTCTGGAGGGCATCCATACCAGAAACCGGAAGGTCTTTGGAGAAGGAAAGGTTATTCAAGGCCGGACGATGAACAGAAAGAAGAGCATACATCTGCTCCAAGACATCCGCGTAAGGACGGAGGCGGCGGTTCGCCTCTTCCAAGACCAGCATTTCATACTGGTTGGCATGATGAAGGGCGTAATACAACAATTTCGAAAGCGTGCTTTTCCCACAACCATTAATGCCGGAAACCACGGTTATTCCATCGATTTTGATTTCCGCGGCATGGATTGCTCTAAAATCTTTTACCGACAAATCAATCAGGCTGTTCATCATCTTGTATCCTTTGGAATTTTCCGCGAAAGTACATCATTCTTACTTAAAAAACAATCTGCGATTTATTTTTTTCTTTAGCTTTGTTGCCGGAAATCAATAAAAACACTCCCCCCATGGACAACGAAATACCGAAAATCGACCTGCCGGAAGACATTATCACCGGAAAACTGATGAACGCCGAGATCCTGAATCTCTACACGAACTTCCCCTGCCGCATCAAGGCGGAAATCTTCGTCTTTTGCCGCCAAGGAAATATCGAGGCTTCGATCAACCTGGAGCGGTTCCGCATCGGCAGCAACCAGATTGTGACGGTCTTGCCGGGCAGCATCCTGCAGATCCACCGCATCGAGGGCGAGGTGGAGCTTTATTTCGTCGGCTTCTCCTCGCAGTTTGTCAAACAGGTGAACCCGGTGAAATCGATCGTGGACATCGCCTATGCCATCAAGCGGATGCCGGTGCTGACCATCAACCCGGACGTGGCCGACGCGATCTACGGGAACCTGGCGTCGCTGATCCGCACCCGCGAGACGTTCCGGATCACGAACCAGAATTTCAACAAACAGCTGCTGCTGATGATTATCTACGGGCTGGGCGTGGCCTACGAGAAGGAAAAGCCCACGACGGAGCAGCTGACGCCGGGCGAGCGCATCAGCCAGGAGTTCACGCAGCTGGTCATCGACTACTACGTGGAGGAGCGCAACGTCTCGTTCTACGCGCAGAAGCTGGGCATCACGCCGGCCTACCTCAGCACGGTCATCAAGCAGATGACGGGAAAGACCTGCACGGACATCATCGCCGACATGGTGATCATGGACGCGAAAGCACAGCTGAAATCGACGACCCTCCCCGTCCAGGAGATCGCCTATTCCCTCCACTTCCCGAATGTCTCGTTTTTCGGGAAATATTTCAAACGGCACGTGGGGATGGGGCCGATGGAGTACAGGAATGGGAAAGAGGTGTGAAGAAAAGGAAGGATCTGTATTCTCATAAACTGAATACTTGCTTCAAACGGGCGACAAGCTCTGCTTGCGGCAAATCAGCTGCTCCCATATATTTTGAGAGGCTCTTTGTGTTGATTGGATTCTTTTCTATATACTCAATGAAAATATTCATGTCCTTTTTCATGGTTTCCGGCAATTCCACTCTATCGTTTTTCTCGTCAAGGATGAAGGAAAGCCTGTACACGTCTTTTTTATGCTTGTCTATGTCATCTTGCTGTACATGGCCGCCGGCTGCCTTACGATTGAAATTGCTGACATAGGCCTTGGCTTTTAATACGATAAGTGCAAATTTGTCAAGGACCTGCACACCTTGTAGTTCCGTGGCATGGGATACCGCAAATTTATAGTATTCTTCGTCCATCATAATGGCAGAGAAACTGGACAGGTAGTCTTCTTCGTTGGAAAGATGAACGAGGTGTATGTCGTCCGGTATGGAAATCGAATCAGGTACACGACAGAACAGTTCTATGTATTTGGGAAATGTCTTGTCTTTCGGATTGTCAAAGCGATAGAATGTTCTCTTGAATCCGTCATCCGTCCTGATTACACCTGGCTGGTAACCGGCATCCCTTACCATCTTCCAGAATTGCGTAATGTATTCGGCTGACATAGCTTCGCATACGACAATCATGTCAATGTCATGGGTCGTCCTCCCTATCAAGTCATTATCATCGAGGTTGATATTGGTGGCAGTACCGCCAATTATCACATAATTGCTCTTAAATGCACCAAGGTATTCCCTAATGCGCTCTATTCCATATACGGTCATAATATTCTGTTTAATAATCGTTCAATTTGCCCCTGTACGCGCTCGTCATCATAATCCCTATAAATCAGTGCCATTGAAAGGGGGTCTATAAAACCTTTATCGGCAAGTGTGGATGGATTATATTTCCAAAATTCTATCCTTGTTGAATCCGGAGCGTTCGTTGTGAACACGTTCTTAAGCAACCTTTTCCCGACCTCGCTTCGCTTTTCCACGGCAAATGTATGTCCGGGCATATATCCCATATCTGTATAGTAGCTTAACGCATCATCGTATGATAACGGGAAGTCACAAGACTCCAGTTTTTCATATGTATATCCCACTTTATCCACAGGAGAACTTAACATAGGCAATGAGTATTCCCATAATTCCTTGCCTTGATAGTTGAATGCAATTCCCTTGCTTCTTCCCCCTAACGTAACAATGTCACATAAACCGGCTTGTTGTATCTCGGAAGCCACGAGAGATATGGTTTTGGGAGGATAGTTCAAACTTTCTGCTATTTCTTTTAATCCCTTTTTATCGAGACCTCCCCTTAACAGGTAATAAAGGACCAGCATTTGAGCTGCAGGAGTCAGCGCTGAGACTTCTTTCTGCTCATTAAGCTTCTTTTCAATAAAATACGCCCCCAATGTTGGTATATAGAGTTGTCGCCCCGGTACGATAAAGCAAATCTTGTGTTTGAGCAGTTGCCGGCGTTGTTCTCCATTCATCGCGTCCATATATAGGATACATGGGCGGCCGAGTTTATCTACAGCGGATTTTACACGTCTGATTAGTACGGATATAGGCAATCCATTTTCAGATGAGAGACTTTTCAAAAGCACATATTCCATTCCTTCAACGACAATAAGATTCCCATCGAAAAAATTCGCAAGGATTGATGGAAAATGCGCAATAGACTTACGCATATCTCCTTTTTCTGTACACACTAATCCTAATATGTTTGAAATGTAATCTTTAGATTTACCTACATATTCCATAATTACCAGATAAAGTACTTTTGCAAATATAGGGTAACTAATTTGATTGACAAAGAGCGTCACTGGTTTTTGGTCTAATTTTTCTGTGAGATTTCTGTGGTTTTCTACAGAAATTCTGTGAACGCTTTTTCTGTTAGACTAATAATCAAAGATTTAATTTGAACGAATTCTGTGAGATTCTGTTCAAATTCTGTGGCTTTTCAACAGACAGGGTTATGAGCGGGCAGGTTTTCCCCCGGCTCATAACCCTGAATTATTTTAGAATCCGAACCCATCGATTGAAATCTCTTCCTTGGGCTTCTCTTCTTCGAAAGGCTTGGCTTCCTGGTGGACAGGATTGCCCTCGATATAGACAGCCCGGAAAGGACGGGCGGGACAAACATACTCGCAGCCGCCGCAACCGACGCAGATGTCCTGGTTGACGTGCGGGATTGTCAGGCCGTCGCGATAGGGAACCATCGAAAGAGCCTGGGTCGGGCAATGCTCGGAGCAGGCGCCGCAGCTGGTTCCGTCGAGATGGACAATGCAGTTTTCTTCAATAAAGACCACTTTGCCCATTTGCGTCCGGTGCTTTTCCTCGACCGTCAGGGGCTTGATGGCGCCGTTAGGGCAGACATCGCCGCAGACCGTACAATCGTAGTTGCAGAAACCTTTCTCGAAATAGACGGTGGGCTGCATGATGCCCTCCAGACCGTATTCCAGGAACGCCGGCTTCAGGACGTGCGACGGGCATTTGCTCACGCACAGATGGCACGAGGTGCAGTTCTGCTGGAAATGCGCCAGGCTGACGGAACCCGGAGGAGTGATCGGGTGCAACCGCTTGTAAGGCGTATTGCTGTTGTTGTTGCTCACGATCTGCGGAGGCCGCGCCATCAGTTTGCCGAGCGACGCCGTGGTAGCGAGGCCGGCAATCAGGAAGCGGCGCTTCGAAGCGTCTTCCATCGCCTGCGCGACGGGTTTCTTCGCCAGCTTGGGCAGCGAGAAGGTCAGGGCGCCTTCCTTGCAACTCTCCAGACAATCAAAGCAATCCACGCAACGCGAATAGTCGATGGTGCTGTTCTTGCTGTCGATGCACGACGCCTTGCAGCGGGTTCCGCAGACCAAGCAGTGCGTGCATTTGTCCGGATTGATGCGCACCTTGAAAAGCGCGTATTTGCTCAGGAAACCGAGGAAGGTTCCCACCGGGCAGATGGTGTTGCACCATGTCCGCCCGTGCTTCCAGGCCAGGAATCCGATAACCAGGAAGGTAACCAGCCCGATGACGAACGCCGAAAGGCTGATGACGGAGGCATCGACCTTATAAAAGGTATAATTGTCGAAACGGGTGAAAACCGATTCGAGCAGATTGTTTCCCAGCATATAGACCGGCTTGAACACATTGGTCACCATCCGCCCGAACGCGCTGTAAGGCTCGAGCAGACCCAAGATGACCGTGAAGCCGGCCAGAAAACTCAACACCGTAATACCGAAAACCGACCACCTCAGCACGTGCCTGGCGGGAGAATAGCGGTAGCGTTTCTTCCGCTTGCTCCACTTCTTCCCTTTCGCCGACTTGCCGAACTTCGCCGACAGCCAGTTGACCACATCCTGGAAAACCCCCATCGGACAAACGACCGAGCAATAGATGCGCCCGAACAGGAGTGTGAGGGCCAGGAGGACCACCAGCGTGACGGCACTGAGCGAAACCAGCGCGGGCACAAACTGCACCTTCGCCAGCACGGAGGAGCTCTCGGGCGGCAATACCCCGGCAAAATCGAGGAAGTAGAACGTAATCAACCCGAAGAACACCACCGCCAGGGCGGTTCTTATCTTTCTCAACATAAACAACCGGTTAAATCTTGATTCGCTTGATATTCAATTTGTCCAGATCCATCGTGCCGATACCCAGCGCCTGTCCGTTTGCCAGATGGCTGACCGATTCGAGTGGCATGGAACGAACCTGGTTGAAGAACTTGGCTGCTGCCGTATCGACGGCCACGATGTCTTGCGACACGAAGAGGCCCTTGGTCAGCACCACGTCGGAGGCCGAGCGGCCACGCGGTCCGTTGGTCTTGACGATGCGGTACGCATCCACGACGTTCAGCACCGCCATCTTGTCCATGCTGCAGATGTCGGCGATGCACTGCTGCAAGTCGTTCTGATGGAAGAAGCCGCGGTCCCACACGATGCCCATCAGGTTCTTCATCGAAATCGTCAGGTTCGCCCCGCCGTGGTTCTTCAAGACCGGCACATTAATCCAAACGTCGCTGTCGAGGATAGCTTCATGCACCTTGGCCGACTTCATTTTCTTGCCGCGCGGCAACTGAATCTCCCGGTAGTAGCTTTCCTGATGCGCGGGCATCACCTTGGCGCCGGCAGCCTTCGCCGCATCTTCAATGCCGCTGTTCTTGTAACATTTAATCCAGTCGTCGCACGTATGGTCGAACACCGTTACCTCCGAAGCTCCGGCGTCGAAACATTGCTTGATGATTTCAGCCACCAGCTTCGGATTGGTATTTCCGGCCAGCTCAGGCGCCTTGTCCCAGCCGATATTCGGCTTCACGGCCACCTTCATGCCCGGTTTCACGAAATTCTTCATGCCGCCCATCTCGGCAATGCCCCGGCGGAACATCTCCTCAGGCTCGCCGCCCATCACGGCCACCAAATCCACCTTCTCGCCGCTGGCGTTGCTCATCGTTTGCGACATCAAATCCATCGCGCCTACCTGCTGTACGGTAGCCGCTGCTCCTGCCACGGCAAAAGCTTTCAAAAAATCTCTTCTATCCATAATATAAGGGTTAAAAAATTAGATACGTGTAAAAAAAATTCCGTCGTTATTCCGTTACCGGCCGATCATCCGGCTCCTCGGTCGAAGGTTCATTCGGTTTTTCGGTATCCGGATCCGGGGTTTCCGTATCAGGATTCTCTCCCGAAGGAGTCTCGGTGTCGGGAGTCTCCGTCGAAGGATTCTCTTCTGAAGGTTGCTCGGGTGTTTCCGTCTTTTGCGAATCGCCCCGCTGCGCATCACTGTTGTTCAAGCGGGCAATCATCTCGTCAATCCGGTCATTGACGCGTTCCATGAATGTTTTAGCCTCTTCACTCCGGTCCAGCAAATTCGTTGCAAAGGCGCGGTCGTAGATTTCTTCAAACAAATCACTTAAAGCAGCGCGGGCCTCCTTAGTCGTAATCTCCGGACGGGTTTTGCGCACGGAATCGCGTCGCTGGCTGGCCAAACTCCGGTAGAGTTCGTTCTGGCGGTTCAGCTCGTCGATAGCCGGCTGGATGCCCAATTGTTGGATGGCCGAGGCATACTCCGGAAGGGCAAACTTGGCCACCATCCCTGCTATTACACCCGACTTGTCATTGACCCGCAACTGTTCGAGCCCGTTGTATC
>CALVFH010000076.1 GCA_944326775.1 uncultured Parabacteroides sp. | reverse complement strand
TGAAATACATCAATTAACACTTGCACCGGTGCAAATGCCCGCTGAAGCACATCAATTAACACTTGCACCGGTGCAAACACCTGCTGAAGCCCTTCAACGCCACTTTGCACCGGTGCAAACGCCCGCTGAAGCCCTTCGGCAAGCTGCCAAAAGCTTTAGACGCCCCTCGCAAGGCCGGGCGAGCACAAAAAAACGGGAGCCACGTTTTACCGCAACCCCCGCCTGTCTTCGTCAAGACATTCTTTCCGATTTATTTTACAATCTGCTCTACGGCCATATCCACTGCCGCATCGATTCCGTCCGGATTCTTTCCGCCAGCCGTAGCAAATGAAGGCTGACCGCCTCCGCCGCCCTGAATCAGTTTGGAGACATCCTTCACAATCTTTCCGGCGCTAAGCCCCTCGCTGACCAGCGCCTCGCTGAGGCCGATCATCAGGGTGCATTTGTCGTGGTGACGCAAGCCGGCAACTACGCAGACTTTCTCATTTGCCTGGGCTCCGCCCTTGATCTGGAAGGCGATGTCCTTGGCCACATTCGCATCGATATCGCCCTTGAGGATAACCAGCTTCACGCCGTTGCGGACCACCGCGTTGTCGAGCAGCTCCTTCTTCATGCGGGCGGCACGGTCTTTCATGAATTCAACGACCTGCTTCTTCAGTTCGGCATTCTCCTCTACGGAGCGGCGGACCGTATCCAGCAGGTTCGGGACGTTGTTGAACATCGCGCGGAGCGTGCGGATGGCGTCTTGCATCCGGAAAAGGTAATTCTCAGCAGCCTCGGCCGTTACGGCTTCGATACGACGCACGCCGGCAGCCACCGAACTCTCGGAGAGGATGCGCAGCGAACCGATCATACCGGTAGAAGGGATATGCGTACCCCCACACAGCTCGACGGAGGTGCCGTATTTCACGACGCGCACCTTGTCGCCATATTTTTCACCGAACAATGCCATTGCGCCCATCTCCTTGGCCTGGTCGATTGGCATATTCCGGTATTCTTCCAGCTTATAGTCGGCGCGGATCTTCTCGCCCACCAGTTTTTCCACCTGCCGAAGCTCTTCGTCGGTTACCTTCTGGAAATGGGAGAAGTCGAAACGCAATGCTTCGGGCGAAACATAGGAACCTTTCTGCTCGACATGCTTGCCCAAGACCTCGCGCAAGGCCTGGTGGAGCAGGTGCGTAGCCGAGTGGTTGCATTCACACTGGATGCGCTTTTTCCGATCGACTTCGGCGGTAAAGACAGCGGTCACGTCGGCCGGCAGCTTCTCAACGATGTGGATCGGAAGGTTGTTCTCGCGCTTCGTGTCGAGGATGGTAATCTTCTCATCGCCATTGACCAACCAACCCGTATCGCCGACCTGTCCACCCATCTCGGCGTAGAACGGAGTTTTGTCGAGCACCAGTTGGTAAAGCGTTTTGTTCTTCTGCTTCACCTGGCGGTAGCGCAGAATTTCGGCATCGCAATCAAAGAAATCGTAGCCGACGAATTCCGTCTCGCCTTCTTTCAGGATCACCCAGTCGCCGGTTTCCACGGCAGCAGCGTTGCGGGCACGTTCTTTCTGTTTCTGCATTTCCACGTTGAACTCGTCGATATTCACGTCCATGCCATGTTCGCGGAGAATCAGCTCGGTCAGGTCGAGCGGGAAACCATACGTATCGTATAAGGTAAAGGCATCGACGCCACTGAGCGTTTTCTGTCCGGCAGCATTGAGCTCCTCAATTTTTTTATCCAACAGACGGATGCCAGTCTCCAATGTCCGGAGGAAAGCATCTTCTTCTTCCTTGATTACCTTTTCAATCAGGACTTTCTGGGCAATCAGTTCCGGATAAGCATCGCCCATCTGCTCAATCAGCACCGGAAGGAGCTTGTAGATAAAGGCTTCCTTCTGTCCGAGGAACGTATAAGCATAGCGCACGGCGCGGCGCAGGATACGGCGGATCACATAACCGGCCTTTGCATTCGAAGGCAACTGTCCGTCAGCTATCGAGAATGCGACTGCACGCAGATGGTCGGCGACAACGCGCATGGCGACATCGACATTCTCCTCTTTGCCGTATTCCAGGCCCGACAGACGGGAAATCTCCTGAATGATTGGCTGGAAAATATCCGTATCATAATTCGAATGCTTGCCCTGCAAGGCACGGACCAGACGCTCGAAACCCATACCCGTATCGATTACATTCATCGAGAGTTTCTCCAACGAGCCGTCTGCCTTGCGGTTGAACTGCATGAAGACCAGATTCCAGATTTCGATAACCTGCGGGTTGTCTTTATTCACCAACTCACGGCCGGGGACCTTAGCCTTCTCTTCCGGCGTACGCGAATCGAGGTGAATCTCCGAGCAGGGGCCACAAGGACCTGTATCGCCCATCTCCCAGAAATTATCATGCTTATTACCATTAATAATATGGTCGGCAGGAACATGTTTGGCCCAATAAGTGGCAGCTTCGTCGTCGCGCTCGAGGTTTTCTTCGGGCGAACCTTCGAAAACCGTTACATAAAGATCGGCGGGATCCAGATGCAACACATCCACTAGGTATTCCCAAGCCATATCGATGGCTCCTTCTTTAAAATAATCACCGAAGCTCCAGTTGCCGAGCATCTCGAACATGGTATGATGGTAGGTGTCATGCCCTACCTCCTCCAAGTCGTTGTGCTTACCACTCACACGGAGGCATTTCTGAGAATCGGCACGGCGACGCGGCTCCGGATCGCGTATGCCCAAGATAATGTCTTTCCACTGGTTCATCCCGGCGTTGGTAAACATCAACGTAGGGTCGCCCTTAACCACCATCGGTGCGGAAGGCACGATTTGGTGTCCTTTCGAAGCGAAAAAGGATTTGAAAGATTCACGAATTTCTTTTGCTGTCAGCATAATATAATAGATAGTTCTCGTTAATATTCTGAAAAACAATTTGCAAAAGTACGCAAATTATTATTTTTGCACACATAAACCCAAGAGAAATATTCGATGAAGCTGTTCAAATCTCGCAAAACATACTATTTCTATAATCCCAATACGCTCAATTACGAGCGTTTCTACCCTTCGGCACGCGACCGTTTCTTCACCGTCTTGCGTCATCTGAGTACCGGCATCCTCTTTGGAGTCGCCACCCTCATTGGCGTCTTGTATTTTATCGACTCACCGATGGAATCACAACTCCGCAAGGAGAACCGCCTTTTGCAAACCCAGTATGAAGTATTGCAGCTCCGTCTGGATAATGCGCTGGAAGTCCTGGAAGAAATCCAGCAACGGGATGAAAACCTCTACCGTGCCATCTTCCAGGCCGAGTCCATTCCGGAATCGGTCCGCAAATCCGGATTCGGCGGAAGCAACCGCTACGAACATCTGATGGAATTGTCGAACTCCGAACTGATTGTCTCGACCGCCAAGAAAATGGATATGCTCCGCAAACAGCTCTACATCGAATCGAACTCCCTGGAAGAGCTCATCGAGATGGGGAGAAACCAGGAAGAGCGAAGCAAATGCATCCCCGCCATTCAACCTATCGCCAACAAAGACCTGAAACGGACGGCTTCGGGCTACGGCATGCGTATCGACCCCATCTACCGCACCCCTCATTTCCATAGCGGCATGGATTTTTCAGCCAAAGTCGGCACGGAGATCTATGCCACCGGCGACGGAAAGGTGACCTACGCTTCCTGGAAACAAGGTTACGGGAAATGCGTGATGATCGACCACGGATATGGATTCCAGACCCTCTACGGACACATGGACAAGTTCCGTGTCCGCGTCGGCCAGAAAGTTACACGCGGGCAAGTCATCGGCGAAGTCGGCAACACGGGAAAATCGACCGGCCCGCACCTCCATTACGAAGTGATTGTCCGCGGGCGTTACGACAACCCGTCGAAATATTACTACATGGACTTAACTCCGGAAGAATACGACCGCATGATTCAGATTGCCGAAAATCACGGACAGGTAATGGACTAAACGTATGGCTCTCAAAAAAAACAAACCCGAGAAACTGTATTATTCCATCAGCGAAGTAGCCCGGATGTTCGACCTGAACGAACCGACACTCCGCTTTTGGGAAAAGGAATTCGACACCATCAACCCGCGTCGGACAGCCAAGGGCGTACGCTATTACCGACAAGAGGATATCGATGCCATCCGCCTGATCTACCATCTGGTCAAAGAACGGGGACTGACGCTGGCCGGTGCCCGGCAGAATCTGAAAGACAACCGCGGTTCCGTTGAGCGGCAAGCCGAAGTGCTCGACCGCCTCCAGCAAATCAAAGAAGAACTCCTCTCCCTGAAAAAAGCTTTCGACCTGCTGGACAAAAAGAATAATCCGGATTAAGTCCGCTTTCCATTCAGAAAAATATTCATTAATCATTATAACCCATGAAACATCTCCTATCACTGACACTCTCGGCCCTTCTGGTTTTCACGGCCGGAGCCCAAGAACACCACGGTTATCCGATAGACCCGGTTCCCTTCACCTCAGTCAAAGTCACCGATTCCTTTTGGGGACAACGCCTGAAAGCCAGCCGGGAAGTAACCATCCCTCTGGCCTTCAGCAAATGCGAAGAGACCGGACGATATGAAAACTTCGTCCGCGCCGCCCATCCCTGCGACACCTTCACCGTAGGCGGCTTTTCTTTCGACGATACCGACGTTTACAAGACCATCGAAGGGGCAAGCTATCTCCTGCAAACCTATCCGGACAAAAAGCTGAAGGCTTACATCGACAGTGTACTGGTCCTCGTCGCTGCCGCCCAGGAACCCGACGGTTATCTCTATACCGCACGCACCATGAACCCCAAACATCCGCACGAATGGGCCGGCTCGAAACGCTGGGAGAAAGTGGAAGACCTGAGCCACGAATTCTATAACTTGGGACACATGGTAGAAGGCGCCATCGCCCACTACCAGGCTACGGGGCAGCGCAACTTCCTGGATATTGCCATCCGTTATGCCGACTGCGTCTGCCGGGAAATCGGCGACAAACCCGGACAGCAAATCCGTGTCCCGGGGCACCAGATTGCCGAGATGGCCTTAGCCAAACTCTATTTAGTCACGGGCGACAAGAAATATCTCGACGAAGCCAAGTTCTTCCTCGACAAACGAGGCTATACCAGTCGGAAAGACGAGTACAGCCAAGCCCACAAACCCGTCATCGAACAGGATGAAGCCGTAGGCCACGCCGTGCGGGCCGGTTACATGTATTCAGGCATGGCCGACGTCGCAGCCCTGACCGGCGACACCGCCTACATCCATGCCATCGACCGGATTTGGGAAAATATCGTCGGGAAAAAATATTACATCACCGGAGGCGTGGGCGCAACAAACATCGGCGAAGCCTTTGGCAAGAATTACGAACTGCCCAACATGTCGGCCTATTGCGAGACCTGCGCCGCCATCGCCCAAGTGTATATGAACTACCGCCTGTTCCTCCTGCACGGCGAATCAAAATACTACGACGTACTGGAAAGGACGCTCTACAACGGGTTGATTTCCGGCGTCTCGCTCGACGGGGGAAGTTTCTTCTACCCCAATCCGCTCGAAAGCATCGGCCAGCACCAGCGCCAGGCATGGTTCGGCTGCGCCTGCTGCCCATCGAACATCTGCCGCTTCATTCCTTCCCTGCCTGGCTATGTTTATGCCACCAAAGAAAAAGAAGTTTACGTAAACCTCTATATGTCGAACACTTCTACGCTGAAGGTAGCCGGAAAAGAAGTCGTTCTAAAGCAGCAGACACGCTATCCGTGGGATGGCGCGATCACCCTCACCGTCGATAAGAACCGTGCAGGCGAATTTACCCTGCATCTCCGCATTCCGGGCTGGGTACGCAACCAGGTTGTTCCCAGCGACCTCTATTACTATGCCGACGGGAAGAAACTCAGCTACGCCATCTCGGTCAACGGCGAGCCCGCGCAATTTACCGAGAAAAAAGGCTATGCCTGCATCCAGCGGAACTGGAAGAAAGGCGACCGCGTGGAGCTCAACCTGGAAATGGCTCCCCGCATCGTCAAAGCCAACGATAAAGTGGAAGCCGACCGCGGACGCATTGCCGTTGAACGCGGCCCCATCGTCTATTGCGCCGAATGGCCCGACAACGACTTCAACATCCAGAGTATCCTGATGAACCGCAACCCGAAACTCTACCACTATTTCCGTCCCGACATCCTTTCGGGCATCATGACCCTCCGCGGACAGGCCCAGGCCTTGGCCTACGACTCGCTGGGCCGCCTGACACCGAAAGATGTGCAGCTCACCCTCATCCCCTACTATGCCTGGGCGCATCGCGGGGCAGGACCGATGACGGTCTGGCTGCCACAGGATTTGAACGCTGCCCGCCCGGTGCCGCCGGCCACGCTGGCTTCCGCAAGCCAGGTCGAGGCTTCGCATAAAGTCAAATCGCTCTCGGCCATCAACGACGGCTACGTCCCGAAAGACGAAAACGACCGGACCATCCCTTATTATCACTGGTATCCTAAAAAAGGAACGACGGAATGGATTTCCTACGAGTTCCCAAAAGCCGCAACCCTCTCGAGCAGCACGGTTTACTGGTACGACGACTCTCCCTGGGGCGATTGCCGCCTCCCGCAAAGCTGGAAAATCTATTACCGCGACGCAAACGGCCTCTGGAAACCCGTCAGACAAGCCGACCACTACGGCACGGAGAAGGGTACAGGCAACCGCGTGAATTTCGAACCCGTCCAGACCAAGGCTGTCAAACTGGAGGTGGTTTTGCCGGAGAAAAATTCGGCTGGCCTGTTTGAATGGCAGGTAGAATAAGGCGGAAATTTTCCATCTCATGTGGCACAATCCTTACATTATTTATATACCTTTGTACGCGAATTAACAATTTAGCAACTATTGTATTCTATTCTATGAAAAAGTATTTTTACCTGGCCTGCTGTTTTTTGGCAGCCACCACGTTCGCGCTGACAAGTTGCGACGAAGAAGAAACAATTATTGACGAGCCGGATGTTCCGGAAACGCCGACGGACGAGCCGGATGAAGAAGAAGAAACGCTTACTTATAGCGGCTATCAGATCGATTTGAATCGCGAATCCACAATCACAGGAGGAGACTCCATTGCTTTCTTCGAAGCTGTCGATGCCATGCTCCTGCAAGTTCAGGATTCGCTGGAGAATGCCGGAAGCAGCATCGTACTCTCTACAGATGAGCAACACACAATCCTCTTTTATGGTGAAAATTCACAGGAAGTTAGAGGACTATCCACGTCTCTCACCAGAAAACTCAATTCGTTAGGGACAGAAGAACAAGACTTCGTTTATAGCGGAGTATTCCGTATTTTATCTTTAAGTGTTTCCGTATCGGCAGGAAATTTGAGTTTCAGCGGAGGAAACGTTTCCGGTTCGATGAGTGTAAATGTTTATGTACCTAATTTAGCCGAGACGACATGGGCTACCGATACCGAAAATGCTCCAGTACAATCAGTTTCATTTATTGACAACAATTCTTCTTTCATCAACGGAGACGAAACAACAACCTTCAAGAAGACACAGGTTGGCTACGATATTACTTTGACCGCCAGCGGCGACGAATCTCAAAGCTACGCATTCCAATTCAACGAAGACGGTTCGGAACTGACTTTGGTTTCCATCAACGGCGAAGCTGCCGGCGAAACCTATGTTTATACGCGGCAATAAAGTTGTAGCAGCGTAAGGAATCAAGAATCGAGGCTTGCATCCGCATTTTACGGGTGCAAGCCTTTCTTTTTGTCTTCTGCCATTGCTTTTTGACATCTTGTCAGTCTCCGCACCCCTTTCTTCAGCTACGAACTGGCCCGTTAATGAAAAAGTGTCAGTCGCAACTTCCTTTTCAAGTTTGGCACGCTATTCGCTATAACGTAAGTGTAAGTTTTGAATAATCAAACTTCAGAGAAAACAAAACGTGCAATTATTAACAATAAAATCATATAAAAATGAACATTAAACCATTAGCAGACCGCGTTTTAATCAAACCGGCCGCTCCTGAAGAAAAGACTGTAGGTGGAATTATTATTCCGGATTCAGCTAAAGAAAAACCGTTGAAAGGTGAAGTAATGGCTGTAGGTCATGGTACAAAAGACGAAGAAATGGTATTGAAAGTAGGCGATCAGGTGTTGTATGGCAAATACGCCGGCACTGAAATCGAATACGACGGAGAAAAATATCTGATGATGCGCCAGTCTGATGTATTGGCTATCATCTAATCAAATCATTAAAAACAACTCTTTAAATTGAATAAGCACTATGGCAAAAGTAATTAAATATGATATGGATGCCCGCGACCTGCTGAAGAAAGGCGTGGACGAATTGGCAAATGCCGTGAAGGTAACCTTGGGCCCGAAAGGTCGTAACGTGATTATCGAAAAGAAATTCGGTGCTCCGCACATCACGAAAGATGGTGTAACGGTAGCCAAGGAAATCGAATTGGCCGACCCGTTTGAAAACATGGGTGCCCAGATGGTTAAGGAAGTCGCTTCCAAGACAAACGACAATGCCGGCGACGGTACGACGACAGCCACCGTTTTGGCTCAGTCTATTATCGGCGTAGGTTTGAAGAACGTGACTGCCGGTGCAAACCCGATGGATTTGAAACGCGGTATCGACAAAGCCGTTGCCAAAGTTGTTGCCAACATCGCAGAACAAGCTGAAGAAGTAGGCGACAAATTCGAAAAGGTTGAACACGTAGCCAAGATTTCTGCCAACGGCGACGAAGCGATCGGTAAACTGATTGCAGAAGCCATGCAGAAAGTGAAGAAAGAAGGCGTTATCACCGTTGAAGAAGCCAAAGGTACTGAAACAACGGTTGACATCGTGGAAGGTATGCAGTTCGACCGTGGCTATATCTCTCCGTACTTCGTAACCGATACGGAAAAGATGGAATGCCAGATGGAAAATCCGTATGTATTGATCTACGACAAGAAGATTTCTGTCCTGAAAGACTTGCTGCCTATCCTCGAACCGACAGTTCAGAGCGGTCGTCCGTTGCTGATTATCGCTGAAGATATCGATAGCGAAGCCTTGGCTACCCTGGTCGTTAACCGTCTGCGTGGTTCGTTGAAGATCTGTGCCGTAAAAGCTCCGGGCTTCGGCGATCGTCGTAAGGCCATGTTGGAAGATATCGCCGTATTGACGGGCGGTACGGTCATCTCTGAAGAAAAAGGTTTGAAGCTGGAAGGCGCTACGATGGATATGCTGGGTACTGCTGAGAAGATTGTTGTCAACAAAGACAATACAACCATCGTAAACGGTGCCGGCGACAAGGAAGCCATCCAGGCCCGTATCGGTCAGATCAAGATCCAGATGGAAAATACGACCTCTGACTACGATAAGGAAAAACTTCAGGAACGTCTGGCTAAAATGGCCGGCGGCGTAGCTGTCCTCTATGTAGGCGCTCCGTCTGAAGTAGAAATGAAGGAAAAGAAAGACCGCGTTGACGATGCTTTGCATGCAACCCGCGCTGCCATCGAAGAAGGTACCGTCCCGGGCGGTGGTGTAGCTTACATCCGTGCCATTGCTGCTTTGGAAGGCATGAAGGGCGCAAACGAAGACGAAACAACCGGTATCGAAATCGTTAAGCGTGCGATCGAAGAGCCGTTGCGCCAGATCGTTGCCAATGCAGGTAAGGAAGGTGCCGTTATCGTTCAGAAAGTGAAGGAAGGCACAGGCGACTATGGTTACAACGCTCGTACCGACAAGTTCGAAAACTTGTGCGCCGCCGGCGTTATCGACCCGGCCAAGGTAACTCGTGTCGCTTTGGAGAACGCTGCATCCATCGCAGGTATGTTCTTGACAACCGAATGCGTCATCGCCGAGAAGAAGGAAGAGACGCCTGCTGCTCCGGCCATGAATCCGGGTATGGGCGGCATGGGTGGAATGATGTAATCCTTCCCACATTCATAGGATAATAGATAAATTGTTTGACAGACGGGGGAACCGGGCAACTGGTTTCCCCGTTTTTTGTTGCCTCCATGAAACAGGATTGTAGCCAACAATAAACACCGGTGTAACCCTGCTCAAACAACCTTGCTATACTTTTGCATCCGATAAATTATTAATTTTTTAGAACTATGCAAAAACGATTACACAGCTTGGTTATTTTCATGCTCGCTAACTTACTATGCGTAGTTACTGCCGTTGCACAGGTTACGACGGCAAGCATGAGTGGAGAGGTTACCTCGATGGGGGAACCGGTTATCGGTGCTACGATTATGGCCGTGCACCAACCTTCAGGTACAAATTATGGTACCATCAGCAATGTGGATGGCCGATTCGACCTTCAGGGTATGCGTACGGGCGGACCGTATGAAATTACCATTTCCTACATCGGGTATCAAACAGCCATTTACAAAGATGTCACCTTGCAGTTGGGTGAGACATACAATCTGAATGTCAACTTACAAGAATCCTCGGAAGAACTGGACGAAGTGGTGGTTACCGCAGCCCGTACCCGCTTCGTAACGGAAAAGACAGGTGCTGCCCTGAACATCTCGAACGAGAAAATGAACAACATCCCGACAATCAACCGCAGCATCGAGGATATTGCCCGCCTCTCTCCGTACGCTTCGGGCATGAGCATTGCCGGCGGCGACGGACGTTCGACAAACTTCACCGTCGATGGCGCCAATTTCAACAACAACTTCGGTCTGAACGACGGTCTGCCCGGTGGCGGCAACCCCATCTCCATGGACGCTATCGAGGAAGTTCAGGTTGTCGTTGCTCCGTTTGACGTGCGCCAGACAAACTTCATCGGCGGCGGTATCAACGCCATTACCAAATCGGGAACCAACACCTTCAAGGGGACAGCCTACACCTACCACCAGAATCAGAACATGCGTGGTAACAACATCGACGGCGAAGACCTGGGTGCCCGTCCTTCAGAATCCAAACACATCTACGGAGCCACTTTCGGCGGTCCGATCATCAAAGACAAACTCTTCTTCTTTGCGAACGTAGAATATGAAAAAGTTCCGCAGCAGGTAATCCAGTGGCGTGCCCGCCAGGACGGAGAAGCTGCCGATGCCGACAATTACATCTCGCGCACCTACGCTTCCGACATGGAAAAAGTGGCGAATCACCTGCGCGAGAAATACGGTTACGACCCGGGTTCATACACCGACTTCCCGGCCGACGAAACAAACCTGAAACTCTTAGGTCGCATCGACTGGAACATCAACGACAACCACAAGCTGGCTGTCCGTTACAACTACACCAAGAATACAGCCTGGAACGCTCCTAACGGCAACTCGGGCGACTTCCTGGCCGGCGGACGTCTGAACGGTACCGCCCGCGTTGGCCAGATGTCCATGTCGTTTGCCAACAGCATGTATTCCATGGACAACCTGGTAAACTCTGTTTCTGCTGACTTGAACAGCCGCTTCTCCGACAAAATCTCGAACCAGCTGTTGTTTACCTACACTGACATCCAGGACAAACGAGGCTCGAACTCCGATGTCTTCCCGTTCATCGACATCATGGCCGGACGTAACGACGACGGCAGCCAGATTATGGAACCGTATATCTCGGCCGGCTACGAACTGTTTACCTACAACAATGCGGTCAACAACAAGATTTTCAGCGTAACCGACAATTTCACCTACTTCCTGGGCGACCACAAGCTGACTGCCGGTATCAGCTACGAGCATCAGCTGGCCAACAACTCCTATATGCGTGAAGGCTCGGGCTATTACCGCTACAGCAGCCTGGAAGACTTCCTCAACGACGCCGCTCCGGAAGCCGTTGCCCTGACTTACGGCTACAACGGCGAGAAGAACCCGACCGCCCAGGTTGTCTTCAACCAGCTCGGTTTCTATCTGCAAGATGAATGGAACATCCGTGAAAACTTCAAGCTGACCTACGGAATGCGTTTCGACGAGCTCTTCTTCAACAACGACGACATCATGCGCAACAATGCCGTCTATGATTTAGACTTCAACGGCCGCCATATCGATACCGGTGCCTGGCCCAAAGCCCGTATGCAGTTCTCTCCGCGTGTCGGCTTCGTCTGGGATGTTTTCAAGGATAAATCATTGAAAGTACGCGGTGGTACGGGTCTCTTTACGGGCCGTCTGCCTTTGGTTTACTTCACCAATATGCCGACGAACTCCGGCATGATCCAGACCACGGCTATCTACGGGCACAACTACAACACCGGCGAAGTCAGCCCCGAACTGCAACTCTTCAAGGGCGGAATCGAAACGACCGTAGATGGCATGATCGACAAATTAGGTTTGCCGCGCAACATCTCTCCGGACGAAGGCCGCCTGCAAAGCAAAATCGCCGGAGTTGACCACGACTTCAAGATGCCGCAAGTCTGGAAGACATCCGTCGCCATCGACTACCAGCTGCCGGTATCTTTCCCCTTCACCGCTACCGCAGAATTCATGTACACCAAAAACGTGAACGCCGTCACGGTTGAAAACTACAACGTCAAAGACCCGTCGGGCTGGGAGCGTTTCAGCGGCGCCGACAACCGGTTGATCTATCCGGAAAACTATACCTATTATGATGGCATCAACGCCGTCGTCCTCACCAACACGCACAAAGGACACGGATATACCGCCAACCTGACCCTGAACGCCACTCCGGTGCGCAACCTCGATTTGATGGCAGCCTATACGCACACCGAGTTCAAGGAAATCTCCGGCCTTCCCGGCAGCGACCCGCTTTCTACCTGGCAAGGAATGATGACCATCGACGGCCCGAACTTCGGGACAGTCCAGCGTTCGGAATACGTCATTCCCGACAAGGTGATTGCTTCGCTCTCCTACTACGTCCCGTTCACGAACAACAAAGTGACCAACGGTTTGCACTTCAACCTCTATTACTCCGGTTATTCTCCGTATAGCACTTCTTACGCCTATACGAACGACATGAACGGCGACGGCATCAACAACGACCTGATGTATATCCCGAAAGACGACAGCGAAATCCAGTTTGTCAGCGATGCCGACCGCACCGCCTTCTGGAACTTCGTCAACCAGGACAGCTACCTGAGCAGCCACAAAGGCGAATACGCCGAAGCCTATGCCGGACGCGCTCCGTGGGTTCACCGCTTCGACTTCCGCATTGCCCAGGACTTCACCATCAAGGCTGGCAAATCGAAGAACACGCTGCAAATCAGTCTGGACTTCATGAACGTCGGAAACATGCTGAACCATGCGTGGGGTGTCACCAAAACCAACACCGTCTCCAACGGCGGCCGCATCCTGACCTACGAAGGCGTCGATGCCAACAACCGCCCGACCTTCTCGATGTGGAAAGACGGCAACGGCAACTACCCGACCGAGACTTACTCCCTCAACCGCAACTACAACGAATGCTGGAGTTTCCAAGTCGGCGTACGTTATATCTTCAATTAAAAAGACCGCCACGCGGCTTGCCCGACGTGGCTTGCCCCAATACAAAAAGAGACTGTGCCGCCGGCACAGCCTCTTTCTTTTTTTCTCCCTTCCGGAGAGCGTTACTGGATTTGCGGCCCGTCGCTGCCGCCTTCTTCCTCCTCTTCTTCGCCCGTCGACGGCTTGTCGTCGGGTTCCTCGGGCGTTTCGGGAACGGGGTCTCCGCCTTCCTCCGGTCCCGTCTGCGGCTTCGAGCCGACGCCGGCCCGCGAGAGGGTGGTCTGGAGTTGCAAGAGGATGGCGTTCACCTTGTCGATGACGGCGCCCAGGGCCTCTTCCTTGCTCTCGTCTTGCGTCACCAGCGCATTCACATTGTAGAGCGAATTGATTGCCGTCGCCAGGTCTTTGA
>CALVFH010000075.1 GCA_944326775.1 uncultured Parabacteroides sp. | reverse complement strand
AAACGGCTGTCTCTATCATCGAGGTAATGATTATTAAGAACAAAGCATAGTCAGATGCCGTTGTACGCCTGCAACGGGTCCGCTGGGGCGCAGCGGCGTCATTGTACGTGTACAACGGCATCGCTGGGGCACAGCGGCATCATTGTACGCGTACAACGGCTTTCCTTATTAAATTTACGGCTTCACGCTGTCATATCCTTTATCCAAATTATAGACTTGAAAACCCAAGGCGGAAAGTTGTTTGGCAGCTTGCCGGCTGCGTACGCCGCCTTTGCAATAAACGGCCACAGGACGGGACTTGTCCAGTTGCTGTACGGCTTGGGTGGTGAAAAGACTATCGCGGACATCCATGTTCACGGCATTGCGGATTTTGCCGGCAGCATATTCTTGAGGTGTGCGGACATCAACCAGCTGAATAGAAGGATCGGCATCTAAACGAGCAAGAAAGGTCTCCGCTGAAAGTGTAACATAGGAATAAGTTTCCGGTTCCTGAGCAAACAGGCTTGTACAAAAGGATAATAAGGATAGAAGAAATGCTTTCATGACACGTTGTATTAAGAACAAAAAAATGAGACAAGAATAGGTACGGACAAATCCACCAGAACCCCATGGAAAATAGACAGGAAGACCAGTTCCTTGCCACAATAGCGGGTAATGACCGGCAAGCAGGTGTCCATCGAAGTTGCTCCGGCTACGCAAATGGGGGCGAACCGGCCAAAATATTTCACGAAGAATGGCGCTCCCACCAAAGCAAACAATTCCCGGAGAACATTTGCTATCAACGCGATGGCTCCAAGCTGGGCCGCCAGTTGTGCTCCGAGCGAGGCTTCTTTCAACTGCATGATCAGGATTGACGACAGCGAATAATATCCAAAACCGCTCCCGACAGCCAGACAATCAAACACCTGCCATCCTTTCATCAGGAAACTGGCGATTGCCGCAAACAGCAAAGACCCGATAACTGTAGCCAGCGGAACCAGCAATAACTTCGGACGGATACTCCGTAAGATTTCTTTCAGTTTCTTGTCGCTTCCCACACTCATCCCCACTTGTAACATTAGCAGGTAAAGAACAATCATCTCGATATGTCCGTTCAGCAAACGGTCGGGATACCATCCGGCATAACCAAACAAACATCCCAGCAAAAATACACCGACGATAATCAGGCTCCCTTTCATTGTTCCCGTCCTCCTTTTCTGAAAAAATATTCATAGACGAATTTGGCGGCGCAAAGACTTCCCAACGTCGTAGCCACAGCCATCAGCAACGCTTGTGAACCCAAGACAGGCAGACTGCGGATAATCGTTTCATTCGAACCGATGGACAAACCGAGAATAAAAAGCAGCAGTAGGATGGTATAGAAAATTGATTTGCTCAAATGTTGCAAAAAGGAAATGTCTTTCAGTAAATACCCCAATGCAATCCCACAGAAAAAGATGGAAATAACCACAAACATAACTCTGATAATCTTTTTAGGCTGCAAAGATAAGCCAACTCATTATTTTTGCGTAAGTTTGCAAAGATAAATTTTCATTTCAGAAAGCAACCAACTAAATCATTTTAAAAGTGAAGAAGATCAGCATTTATCTGTCGGCCGCCACTTTGTGCCTGGCGGTATCGTGTACGCAAACAGCGACAAAAGACACAGAACCACAAAATCTGGTGCAGTATGTGGACCCGTTTATCGGTACGGGATTCCACGGACACACATTCCCTGGAGCAACTCGGCCGTATGCTATGGTGCAGCTCAGTCCGGATACGCATATCATGGGCTGGGACGCGAGCAGCGGTTATCATGCCGACGACCGGCAGATTTACGGGTTCAGCCATACTCATTTATCGGGAACAGGCATCGGAGATATGGGAGATGTGGCCATCCTGCCTTATTGCGGGGAAGATTCCATTAAACCCATCGCTACTTTCAAGAAAGAAACCGAAAAAGCAGTCCCCGGGTATTATGCCGTGCGCCTCGACAATTTCGGGATTAATGTGGAACTGACTTCTACCGAGCGGGTAGGTATTCATAAATATACCTATGACAACCCGAAAGAACGTCGCGTCATGCTCGATTTGGGACATGTCCTGCAACCCAACTGGGGACACCGCGTTATCGGAAATGAATATTGGTTTGTAAACGATTCAACCGTGGAAGGAACTTACCGGACCCGCGGTTGGGCGCATTACCACAATATTGCTTATCATATCGTCTTTTCGGAAAAGATTGAAAAGGTCTATCAATATATCGATGGGAAATTGCGTTCCGACTCCCTTTTCCTGAAACTGGATACGGACAAGGATTTGAAATTCCATTATAAGTTCAAGGAATCGAACGAGCCGCTGTATGTGAAAGTGGCAATCTCTCCCGTCAGTCCCGACGGGGCGGCTCAGAACATGGCCCAGGAATTGCCCGGCTGGGATTTCGAAGCCACCCGCCAGGCCTCGTCTGAATTGTGGAACGAGGAGCTGAACAAAATCCAGATAGAAACCGCCGACCCGACAATCCTGAAGAATTTCTACACCGCCCTCTATCATGCTTCGCTGGCTCCTTACGTTTATCAGGATGTGGATGGGAAATATGCCGGAATGGACAAACAGATACACACGGCTCCTGCCGGATATACCAATTATACGGCGTTCTCCTTGTGGGATACTTTTCGCGCTTTGCATCCCTTGCTGACGATTATCCGGCCGGAACGGGCTGCCGATATGGGCGTATCGCTGGTGCAGGCCTATCGCGAAGGGACGATTCTCCCCAAATGGCCGATTGTCAGCAGCTATACCGGTTGCATGCCGGCCTACCATTCCGTGGCTGTCCTGGCCGATCTGGTTTGCAAAGGCCTGACGGACGGCGACGATTTGAATGTTTGGGCCGAGGCCGGCGCCCGCTCGTCGGTTTACCGCAACGACTTGGCCGAGAAGTTCAAAGGCACCCGCGAAATGGATTTGATAACGAAACACCTGCTCTATAAGGACCAATTCGGTTTCGTCCCGGCCGATTCCATCCCGGAATCCGTCTCTTGGGGCGTTGAGATGGCTTACGACGACTGGTGCATCGCCCAAATTGCCAAGGCAGCAGGCAACCAGGAGCTGGCCGACGAATACCTGAAGAAGGCGGCTTATTACAAACGCTATCTCGACCCGGAAACGAAGTTCATGCGCCCCGTCATGAGCGACGGCTCATTCCGCACGCCTTTCAACCCGCGTTATTCTTCGCACATGAAGAGCGACTACACTGAAGGCAATGCGTTCCAATGGAGCTTCTTCGTCCCGCATGATATGGATAATTTCATCGCCGAAATCGGGGGCAAAAAAGAATTGGAAACACGGCTCGACACCCTTTTCACCACCTCTTCGCAGGTCGATGGGGCTGAGGCATCCGGCGACATCACCGGGCTGATTGGACAATATGCGCACGGCAACGAGCCGAGCCATCACATGGCTTATCTTTATAATTGGACCGACTCGCCGTGGAAAGGGCAGGAGCGTCTCGACTTCATCATGCGCAACTTCTATACGAACCAGCCCGACGGCATCATCGGCAACGAAGACTGCGGCCAGATGTCTGCCTGGTACGTGCTGAGCGCCCTGGGCTTCTATCAGGTGTGCCCGGGTATTCCGGTTTACACCATTGGGCGCCCGATGATCGACAAAGCTTCCATCCAAGTAGCCGGCGGGCGCTTCGACATCCTTGTCAAAAACAACGCGCCGGAAAATAAATATGTGAAAAGCGTAAAACTCAACGGAAAGGAACTCACTTCGCTCTTCTTCAACCATGCCGACCTGGCCAAAGGCGGAAAAATGGAGATAGAAATGAGCGCGACGAAATAAGACAAACTCCCTCGCTTCAGGAAAACATCATTTCTCGACAAATGATGTTTTCCCGGGGCAAAAACACATCATGTAAAGATACATGAAACTTTCTGGGAGTGGGAAAACATCATGTAAAGATACATGAAGTGTTTTGGCACGAAAAAAACATCATTTCTTAAGAAAAGAAGCGTTTTCGGGGGCGGAAACACATCATGTAAAGATACATGAAACTTTCTGGGAGTTAGAAAACATCATGTATCTTTACATGAAGTGTTTTCAGCGCGAAAAGAAATCATTTTTCGAGAAAAGAAGTGTTCCCGGGCAGGCTCTTGGAAGATGTATTCCTGCGGCGGGCAAGCCCGAAAAAATAGCCGGCCTTTTCAGATAAAGACCGGCTGTTTTCTTTACAACCTTGGCTATCATGATTTATCCCATCTGTAGCCCTCAATTATCTTTCTTCTCGGGGATGTAATCCTCCTTGATGAAAGCATCGTAAACTTTCTTGGGATGGTCATTGACCGAGAAACCGATGTCGCCAAACGTCTGCTGACGGAATTTCTTCAGTTTCAGATTGTCCATTGCGTACTCTCGTAAGGGTTTGTGCATGTTTACACCTAAGATGGAACTGCCGCTGACCGGTTGGTCGAGGAAATTCTCTTTCGGTGTCATCATTGGCAATAGTTTTTGTTCCAGCAAACCGCGATATGCCCCGATGTATTCGCACAGACATACGCCATCTTTTTCAAACAGGCGGTAAGTGTAATTCGACCATGCCGTGTGCAGCAGGATTTCGTTGTCCGTCACTTCGGCCACGGCCTCTTGCGGATAGGCGAAATCTCTGATCCGGATAATCTTTTTATTACTGCTTACCTCTTCGACTTCGGTAATCCAGAAGTCGGAATGCAAAAGCTGATCTAAGATCTTAGCTAATGACTCTTGAATCTCAAATTGAATCCTCATGATATTTGCCTTTTGGTTAGGACTTGTTGTGGTTAATGATTATAAAATAAACAAGTAAAATGCTGAAAAAGTTTACTCCAAAGGGGAGAAAATACGTTAGTCTTTCTGCTTGCGTATTCCGGCGAATGCGTTAACTTTGCGAAGTCTTAAACAATGAGAAGACAAGTCATGAACCAAGAGATACTGACATTTCTAAAAGAACTGGCGGCCAATAATAACCGCCCGTGGTTTCAGGAAAACAAACCGCGCTATGAGGTGTTACACCAGGCTTTCGTGGATGAAGTGCAGATGCTTATCAACCGGATTTCCCTGTTCGACCCGGAAATCGTGGGGGTAGAAGCTAAAAGCTGCCTGTTCCGCATCTATCGGGATATTCGTTTTTCACCGGACAAAACTCCTTACAAACGTCATTTCTCAGCCTACATTGCACGAGGCGGACGAAGCAGCGAACGAGGGGGATATTATTTCCATCTTGAACCGGACAATTGCCATTTGGCTGGTGGCATCTGGTGCCCAAATCCCAAACTGCTGAAAATGTTGCGAAAAGATATTTACGACCATATCGAGGAATTTGCTGCTATTCTGGAAAATCCGGATTTCAAAGCGACTTATCCGTCTTTGGACGGGGAAATTCTGAAGCGGATGCCGGTGGGGTTTCCGGCAGACACGCCGCATGGGGAAATTTTGCGTCACAAAGATTTCTGTGTTTCCGCTACGTTGCCCGATGCGTTTTTCTGCACCGGAGACTGGTTGGAACAAACGGTCCAACTGCTTGAAAAGCTTCAGCCGTTCAACCGGTTCTTGAATTATACCTTGGATGAATATTACGGACTCTAAATGATTAAAGTATGAAACGATTTTTTCTCTCCCTTCTCGCTTCCACGTTAGGTGTTTTCATTGCTATCGGATTCTTGGGTTTTCTGGCTGTAGGAATCTTGACAAGCCTTGCCTTGTCGAGTACCAAGCAAACGGCTTATCAACCGAAAGCCAATACGATCCTCAAACTTGATTTGCAAGGAACGTTGGTAGAACAGGCGCAGGATAATCCGCTGGAATTGTTTTTTGGAGAAAACGAAAAGCGAATCTCGGTAGCTCGGGTTGTCAAAGCAATCCGAAACGCACGGATGAATCCGAATATTTCCGGAATCTATCTGAATGCCGGTACCCTTTCGGGAGGATTTGCTTCTTTGGAAGCGATCCGGAACGAACTGAAAGCTTTTCGGGAGTCCGATAAATTCATCGTAGCCTATGCCGATAATTACGGACAAGGGACATATTATCTGTCCAGTCTGGCCGATTCGGTTTTTCTGAATCCACAGGGTACGGTTGGGCTGGTCGGATTAGCCTCGCAAGGTTTGTTCTTTACCGGATTGGGCGACAAACTGGGGATTCAATATGAGATCTTTAAAGTCGGAAAGTACAAGAGTGCCGTTGAACCGTATATGCTCGATAAATTTAGTGCGGAAAATCGGGAACAGCTGACCTCATTCCTTAACGATATCTGGTATCATTTGTTGGACGGCATTGCCAAAGACCGGAATATGTCGGTCGAAGATTTGAATCGTTATGCCAATGAAGGGTTGGCAATGGGAGAAGCTGAAAACGCACTCCGTTACCGTTTGGCCGACAAGTTAGGTTACCGTTTCGAGGCTGAAAACTGTGCCAAACGAATGGCTGGTCAGTCGGTTTCAGAGAAAATGAATTGTGCTTCAGTCAACAATATGCTTACAATCAATACTTATGAATCGACCGGAGCCGACAAGATTGCCGTGGTTTATGCAGAAGGTACAATCATGCGAGGACAATCGAACGAAGGTTATCTTGAAGATTTGATTACGGAAGATTTGGTCAAAGACCTGCGAAGTCTGATTGATAAGCAAGAAGTGAAAGCGGTTGTCCTTCGAGTCAATTCTCCGGGCGGCGATGCTTATCTGGCGGAACAGATTTGGAAGGCAGTGGCCGATTTGAAAGCTGTCAAGCCTGTTGTAGTCTCAATGGGGGATTATGCCGCATCAGGAGGTTATTATATGGCTTGTGCGGCCAATCAGATTGTTGCTGAACCGACAACCCTGACCGGCTCGATCGGTGTTTTTGGAATGATACCGAACCTGACAGGAACATTCCGAAAAATCGGTATTACAACAGATGTCGTCAAGACGAATACTTACGCTGATTTGGGGGATATTTCCCGTCCGATGCGTGCGGACGAACATCTGCTTATCCAACGTTCGGTGGAGCGGACTTATGATTTGTTTCTTACACGTTGCGCAGAAGGTCGAGAGATGTCCAAAGCTGCAGTTGACTCTATTGCACAAGGTCGTGTATGGACCGGTAGCCAAGCTCTGGAAGTTGGTTTAGTGGACCGGCTTGGAGGATTACAGACCGCTATCGATGAGGCTATCGCATTGGCAGGACCGGGTGATTACTCAGTCTATACGGCTAATGAACCGAAAGATTTTCTGACCGAATCTTTGGAACTGCTGATGAAAGATGCTCAAGTCTCAATAGCCCGGTCTGTCATGGGTGAAGAAGAATTCCGGATTTATCAGGCTGTTCGTGAAGCCCGTTCGCTACAGGGTGTCCAGACTCGGATGCCATTCTGGTATTTTTAAAGCTGGTGGAGTACCCTGGGGTGATGCTCCAATATTTCACGGCGCAGAAATTCGCGGTCGATATGGGTATAAATTTCAGTCGTGGTAATTTTTTCGTGCCCCAGCATGGCTTGGATAGCCCGGAGATTGGCTCCACCCTCCAGCAAATGCGTAGCAAACGAATGGCGGAAGGTGTGAGGGCTGACTGTCTTATGGATTCCCGCAAGGGCAGTCTGTTGTTTGATAATCAGAAAAACCATGACGCGCGTCAGCATTCCGCCCCGGCGATTTAAGAAAAGAAGGTCTTCGCAACCACGCTGGGCTACAATCTTTCCCCGATCGGGAAGATAAAGTTTTATCTCGTGAAGCGCCTTGTCGGAAATCGGCACAAGCCGTTGCTTGCTTCCCTTCCCCTCGACTTTGACAAAACCTTCCCGGGGATAGACATCCGCATAACGGAGATGGATCAGTTCGGAAACACGCAGACCGCAACTGTAAAGGATTTCCAGCATTGCCCGGTTCCGATGTCCTTCCGGTTTGCTTAAATCTATACTGCCGATAATCGCATCAATCTCTTCCACGGAAAGTACTTCAGGAAGTTTTAATCCGATCTTGGGAGATTCAAGCAATTCCGTAGGATCAGTTTCCAGATATCCGTCGAGTAAAAGATAGTGATAAAATGACTTGATACCTGAGATAATACGGGCCTGTGAACGTGGATGAATGCCAATATCGCACAACCGGGCGACGAATTGCTGTAAGTCGGCATAGGAAATCTCAAGCACACTCTTGTTTTCATCGGCAGCAAAATTGCGGAGTTTTTCCAAATCCCGCAAATATGCATCAATCGAGTTGGGAGAAAGTCCACGTTCAAGTTTTAAATAAGTTTCGTATTTCTTGAACATGTCTCCTTTTATTTGTTGATAATTCATAATTCAGTATTCATAAAATCCCGAAACGCCCGACAAATATCGGGGATTTTCCTATCTTTGCACCAAATTTTTTTATTTTTCCGGGTAAGAAGACTCGCAAAGGTACTAAAATCGACGAGAAGATGAAGAAGATTCAAATTATCAATGGGCCTAATCTGAATTTACTTGGGAAACGGGAGCCATCCATTTATGGAGATGCCTCGTTTGAGGGTTATCTCAAAAAGCTGAGAGTCCGCTATCCCCAATGTGAGATTTCCTATTATCAAAGCAATATAGAAGGAGAATTAATCAACAAAATACATGAGGTCGGATTTAGCTACGATGGTATCGTTTTGAACGCCGGCGCCTATACACATACCTCTATCGCATTGCTCGATGCTATCAAAGCCGTAACAACTCCCGTTGTAGAAGTTCACATTTCAAATGTGCATGCCCGTGAACCGTTCCGCCACGTATCGATGATTTCGGCAGCCTGTAAAGGGGTTGTATTGGGTTTCGGATTAGATTCTTACCGTCTGGCCATTGAAGGTGTTTTAGGAGAGCCTTCCATCTAAAATAGATAAGATTTAAATTTAAATATATAGGTTTTATGTTGAAGCATACAAAAATTGTTGCTACGATTTCAGACAAACGTTGCGATGTGCCGTTCATTGAAGCTTTGTATAAAGCCGGGATGAATGTTGTTCGATTAAATACAGCCCATTTGGATGCGAATGGTCTGTCGCATATCGTTGATAACGTCCGTACCGTTTCTAACCGCATTGGTATCTTGATGGATACGAAAGGACCGGAAGTACGTACGACTCCAACCGTCAACGATGAAAAGATTGATTTCAAAATCGGAGACAAAGTGCTGATGTCAGGTAACCCTGAGGCGCAGACTTCACGCGAACATATCTATGTTTCTTACAAGAATTTTGTAAATGACTTATCCGTAGGAAGCGATATTCTGATTGACGACGGAGATTTGGAACTGCGCGTCATTGAAAAACAACCGGAAGTGCTGCTGTGTGAAGTACAGAACGAAGCTTCCTTGGGCAGCCGCAAGAGCGTGAATGTTCCGGGTGTACGCATCAATCTTCCTTCATTGACGGAACGCGACCGCAAGAATATTCAGTGGGCTATCGAACACGATCTCGATTTTATCGCTCACTCATTTGTCCGCAATAAACAAGATGTTCTGGATATCCAGCGTATTTTGGATGAAAATAACAGTCCGATCAAAATCATTGCCAAAATTGAGAACCAGGAAGGTGTTGACAATGCCGACGAAATTCTGGAGGCTGCATACGGTATCATGATTGCCCGTGGAGACTTGGGTATTGAAGTGCCGGCCGAAAAAATTCCAGGTATCCAGCGCATTCTTATCCGTAAATGTGTGGAGGTGAAGAAACCGGTTATTGTAGCTACTCAGATGTTGCACTCAATGATTAATAATCCGCGTCCGACACGCGCTGAGGTGACAGACATTGCCAACGCTATCTATTATCGTACAGATGCATTGATGCTGAGCGGGGAAACCGCTTATGGAAAATATCCGGTAGAAGCCGTACAGACCATGACGAAGGTCGCCCGTGAAGCTGAAAAGACTAAATTGGCAGCAAATGATATTCGCGTGCCTATCGAAGGCAATGATCTGGATGTAACTTCATTCCTGGCTAAACAAGCCGTAAAATCGTCTTCAAAGCTGCATGTGAAAGCGATTATTACCGACAGCTATACAGGACGGACGGCACGCTATCTGGCTGCATTCCGCGGAACATCGACCGTATTTGCCATCTGCTACAATGAACGTGTAATGCGTATGTTGTCGCTTTCTTATGGCGTCTGGGCCGTACATCAGCCGTGGAACGACAGTCGTCGCGGTTATTTCTATGATGCATTGAACCAGCTGATTAATAGCGGACGCATTACCCGCAACGATATGGTTGCTTATCTGAGCGGAAGCTACGGCGAAGGAGGCGGAACGACTTTCCTCGAAATCAATAACGTAGGAAAGGTATTGGATGCCGGAAAAAATTACCAGTTGCCTACATTCAAAGATTAAGTGGGACACGAACGTTATTTAACCCACCTTCCCCAACAGGTGGAGGAAGAAACGATTGACGATTACATTCTGTCGCATTCCGACGACGAAGGAGCTTTGCTTACCGCACTGACTCGGGATGCCAACGTCAATCTGCTCCGTCCACGGATGCTTTCGGGGCATCTGCAGGGACGTATTCTGAAAATGTTTTGCCGGATGATGCGGCCGCATCGTGTGTTGGAAATCGGAACCTATACCGGTTATGCTACGCTGTGTCTGGCAGAAGGACTGGATGAGGATGCTCTGGTCCATACGATTGAAATCAATGATGAGATGGAAGATTTCATTCGCAAATACCTTGAGCAATCTCCTTATCAGGATAAAATCAGACTGCATATCGGCAATGCTTTGGATATTATCCCGCAGTTGGGCGAGACATTCGATTTGGTTTTTATCGATGCGGACAAGAGACTGTACTCAAGCTATTACGATTTGGTTTTCCCCTGGGTGCGTCCCGGAGGTCTTATTTTGGCCGACAATACGCTGTGGGACGGGAAAGTAATCGATGAAAAGATTCCGCAGTCCGACCGGCAGACGCTGGGGATTCTCGCATTCAACGACAAAATCAAGCAAGACAATCGGGTGGAGAAAGTCATCTTGCCTTTACGGGATGGGTTAACCATGATTTGGAAAAAAACGAATAAGATATAATGTAAGATGGAGAATACAAGACTTAACAAAATAGACCGTCTGTTGCAAAAGGAACTGGGCGATATTTTCCAGAAACAGACTCAGGGAATGCACGGGATATTGGTTTCCGTAACAACCGTCCGTGTCAGCTCCGATTTGAGTGTGGCCAAAATCTACCTGAGCATCTTCCCCTCGGAAAAAGCGGATGAGCTGTTGAAGGCAATTCGGGCCAATACGAAAGCAATCCGTTATGATTTGGGGCAAAGGGTACGCCTGCAGTTGCGTAAAATCCCGGAACTGAGTTTCTTTATTGACGACTCACTGGACTATCTCGAAAATATCGACCGCTTGTTGAAGCAATAACCTTGTCCAGCCTTGAACTTTTCGTTCTACATAGCCCGGCGTTATCTTTTCTCAAAGAAATCGCACAATGCAATCAATGTGATTTCCATGGTGTCGGTCTGCGGGGTGACGGTGGCTACTATAGCTCTCATCTGCGCTCTATCTGTTTATAACGGATTCGGGGATTTGGTGTCCACCCTGTTCAGCCATTTCGATCCGGAATTGAAAATCACGCCGCGGCAAGGGAAAGTATTCGATCCTTCGGACGAACGGATTCAGCAAATCCGCAATCTGCCGTCGGTGGAACTAACCAGTGAAGTTTTGGAAGATAACGCTCTGGTGAAATACCGCGAACGGCAGGTCGTCGGTGTCCGGGTTAAAGGCGTAGATGAAAACTTCCCGGAATTGGTGGAAATAGACAGCGTATTGATTGACGGACGTTTTGCCTTGGCCGAAGATGTCGTCAACTATGCCACGCTGGGCATCGGGCTGGCCTCGTCGCTCGGCATCAATGCCGGGTTTGTCTCTCCTTTGGAAATTTATGCGCCCAAACGGGATGAAAAGGTCAATCTTTCCAATCCGGCAACTTCTTTCCGGGTTGAATATGCCTATATCGGCGGTGTCTATCGGATAAACGAACAATCGTATGACGATAATTATATGATTGTTCCTATCGAACTGACCCGTTCGCTCTTCCATTATGAAAAAGAAATCAGTGCGTTGGAAATCAAATTGAAGCCAGACGCTTCTCTGCCGAAAGTGGAGAAGGAAATCCAGCATTTGGCCGGCGACGATTTCCTGGTGCAGAACCGTTTCGAGCAACAGGAGGCTTCGTTTCGCATGATGCAGGTAGAGAAATGGGTAACCTTCCTCATCCTGTGCTTCATCCTCGCCATCGCGTTGTTTAATATTGTCGGCTCGCTTTCGATGCTGATGATTGAAAAGAAAAACGATGTGCAAACGCTTCGCAACATGGGAGCCAACGAAACCCAGATCCGTCATATTTTCCTGCTTGAAGGATGGATGATTTCCGCATCCGGAGGTGTAATCGGGATTCTCCTGGGCGTTGTCCTTTGCCTGCTGCAGCAGGAATTCGGGCTGATTTCATTGGGGGAAAGCGGTTCGTTCATTATCGACGCCTATCCCGTCCGCGTAGATTTCACGGATGTCCTGACCGTACTGCTGACAGTTTTAGGAATCGGCTTCCTGGCGGCGTGGTATCCCTCGCATTATCTGAGCAAAAGATGGTTCCGCTGAATCTTTCCCGGAACGGTTCTGATAAAAAACAAGAAAGGAGGCGCGTCGAAAGTTGAATGACGCGCCTCCTTTCTCCTGAAAGAAACCGGCTTATTTGAATTCCTTCCCGTATTTCATCATCGCGTCGGCAATAAACTGCTTGATGCGTTCCTCTTCCGACCGTTTGCAGACCATCAGCACGTTTCCGGCCTCGGCAACGATAAAATCTTCCATGCCTTGCAGCACGACGAGGCGGTTCGGATCGTTGACGGCAATCATATTCCCGCGGCATTCGTAAAGTAAAGCTCTGCTTTTCGGGACCGCATTCGCGTTGGCATCTTTGTCGGCGATATCGTAGAGGGAACCCCACGTGCCCAAGTCTGCCCATCCGAAATCGACGCACAACATATATACGTTCTCAGCTTTTTCCATCACGCCGTAGTCTATCGAAATATTCGGGCAATACGGGAAATGTTCGCGGATAAAAAGTTTCTCTTCCGCCGTGTTGAACAATCCCTGGCCGATATCGAAACGCGCAGTAATATCCGGCAGATAGCGGTTCAATGCCGCATGGATCGTATCCACATTCCAGATAAAGATTCCGGAGTTCCAGAAAAATTCGCCGCTGCGATAGAAAACTTCCGCCAGCTCCAGGTTCGGTTTCTCCGTGAATGTCTTCACCTTTGTAAACTCCCCGTTCATCGTATCGCTGCTTTGGATGTATCCGTAGCCGGTTTCCGGGCGGCTGGGCTTGATTCCCAGTGTAACCAGCGCTTTATGTTCTCGCACGAAATTCAAACTCTTCTCTACGTCTTGCAGGAAGACATCTTCCTTCATGATCAGATGATCGCACGGTGCCACCACGATATTGGCCTTCGGATTGAGTGCCTTGATATGATAAGTCGCGTAAGCAATGCAGGGCGCCGTGTTGCGGCGTGCCGGTTCGAGCAAAACTTGCGATTTGTCCAGTTCCGGCAACTGTTCCTGAACGAGGGAAGCATATCGTTCATTGGTGACCACGAAAATATTGCCCAGCGGCATAATTTTCCGGAAGCGGTCGAAAGTCATTTGTAAAAGGGTTCTTCCAGTACCGAAGAAATCCAGGAATTGTTTCGGCAAATGTTCCCGACTGAAGGGCCAGAAACGGCTGCCGATTCCTCCGGCCATGATAACGCAATAATTGTCTGTCATGATATCGATATTTTTATATTCTACGATTTGTTTGTTTGCCCTACAAAACTAAGGAAATAATCCATAGTATTGCGCTTTGGAAGAAAAAAGTTGAAAAAAAACTGCCATTTGTTTGCAGGTTCGGAAAAAAGCTCTACCTTTGCAACGCAAATGAGAAACGAAGCAACAACAAGCGAGTTGGACGTTTCCAGTTGTCCAGAAGCCCAGATGGCGGAATTGGTAGACGCGCTGGTCTCAAACACCAGTGGATTCACTTCCATGCCGGTTCGATCCCGGCT
>CALVFH010000074.1 GCA_944326775.1 uncultured Parabacteroides sp. | reverse complement strand
GTAAGAACCGTAAGAACCGTAAGAAACTGTCAACTGTCAGAACTGTCAGAAACATCATAAAAAGACACATCCGAAGAACCGGCAAAGTCCCCCTTCAAAAAGTCAAACATACACTTCCTACTCCTCAAACCCAATCTTTACCCATTGCAAATCACATACTTACAAACCTATAACATTCTTTAAACTTTCAGCCTCCCGCCAAACCATTCCATTTTCCCACAAAGCTGCTTACCTTTGCAATGTCGATCGATAACAAATGGATTTGGGCTGAACAAGCCCCCCACGAAGAAGCTCGCGATGGCTGACTGAGGGATTCCCCACCTCGGCGCGGCAGAAGAGGGTGAAGAGGCGTCTTGTGATGCGTGGAGCAAGGTGGAAGAAAAGTGTGCAGGTGGAGACAAAAGAAAAATGCTAACTACCTTGTTATCGGTAATTAGCATTTCTAAGGAGTGGTGCCACCAGGAATCGAACCGGGGACACAAGGATTTTCAGTCCTTTGCTCTACCAACTGAGCTATGGCACCTTTTGTTTTCCAACCGAGGTTTCTTTCTCGATTGCGGTTGCAAAGGTAGGCAGTTTTTTTGAATTGGCAAACTTTTCGGCTACTTTTTTTGCACTTTTCCGACCAAAAGACCAAAAGGCGTTGATTCACAAGTACGAAAAAAGAGCCGAAAAGAGGACTGATTAAAGAAGCGCAGCTTTCAGGCCGGCTTCCTTCACGGCAGCAATCACCGCTTCTGCCGGAACATCGGCATTAACTGTCAACACGCGGTCCGGCGAATTCAAATCAACCGACCAATCATTCTTGTCAACCAGTCCTTCCAGTTTGGAGCCAATGGCTGCTACACAACCGCTACATTTGGCATTTGTTCTGAATTTCATCATGATACATTTATTTAGTTGGTTCTATAAAGTTTTCTTCCATTTCAAGCGCAGGCTGTTTGTAACCACCGAGACCGAACTGAAGGCCATCGCCGCACTGGCAAGCATCGGGTTCATCAGCCAACCGGATACGGGATACAGGATGCCGGCAGCCAACGGGATGCCAATAACATTGTAGATAAATGCCCAAAACAAGTTCTGGTGGATAGAACGTACCGTTTGCCGCGAAAGACGGATAGCTTCCGGTATCGAAAGCAAATCGGACGTAATCAGGGTGACCATCGCCACATCCATCGCCACATCCGTCCCACGCCCCATCGCTATGCTCACATCGGCCCGCGCCAAAGCTTGCGAATCGTTGATGCCATCGCCAACCATAGCCACTTTGTGTCCGGCCTTCTGCAAAGCCTGAACATAATCCTCCTTATCGGAAGGCAAAGCCCCGGCTTTCCAATGGGTTATGCCGGCTTTCTCGGCCATCTTGCGTGCCGGAAGCTCACCGTCGCCCGTAAGGAGATGCACCTCAATGCCTGCATCGCGAAGCGTTTGGATGGCTTTGGCGGAAGTGGGCTTCAAACGGTCGGCAATAGCCAGAATAGCCAATACCTGATTGCCGCAACCAAAATAAACCAAGCTGCAACCTTCGCCTTCACGGGCATTGGCTTCCGCCAAAGCATCGGCTTCCAATCCCGCCCCGAATGTACGCAAAAATGTTTTACTTCCTACCCAATACGTCGAATTATTTACCGTCAGCTTGATGCCCATGCCGGTTACGCTTTCGAACACACCTCCCTCTACCGGATGGGGGTTCATAGGCTCCAGATACGAGACAATCGCCGAAGCAAGGGGATGCTCCGAACGGTTTTCCGCGGCATAAAGCACATCGATGAGGTGCGTCTCGGGTTCATGGCCATGCCACCAAACCGACACCACACGGGGAGTACCTTCCGTAAGGGTACCCGTCTTATCGAGGACCACCGTATCGATATGACAAAGATTTTCAAGGGCAGAAGCATCGCGAATCAGGATATGGCGCTCGGCTCCTTTACCAATTCCGACCATTAACGCGGTAGGCGTAGCCAATCCCAACGCACAAGGACAAGCAATGACCAAAACCGACACGGCCGAAAGCATCGCATAGGAAAATAGGGCAGTTCCCCCGACGGAAAGCCAGATGACAAACGTAAGCAAGGAAAGCCCGACGACAACAGGGACAAAAATCGCACTGACCTTATCGACAATACGCTGAACCGGAGCCTTGCTCCCTTGCGCTTCCTGCACCCGGCGCACGATCTGGGAAAGAACGGTAGTCTTTCCTACGCTCACCGCCTGCATCCGGAAAGCCCCCTTCTGGTTGATGGTTCCCGCCAAAACACGGTCGCCCGTCTGCTTCCCTACCGGGATGGATTCGCCCGTAAGCATGCTCTCGTCAACCGAGGAGCTTCCCTCCGTCAGTATCCCATCGACGGGAATCTGTTCGCCGGGACGAACCTGAATGATGTCGCCTACCCGGAGAAAAGCAATCGGCACATCTTCCTCAAAGCCGTCTTTAATCTGATGGGCGGTCTTGGGTTGCAGATTCATCAGGCTACGAATAGCCGAAGAGGTACTCTGCTTGGCCCGTGCTTCGAGCAATTTTCCCAAAAGGACAAAAGAAATAATCATGCCCGAAGCTTCATAATAGACATGCGGCTCGAGTCCGCGGCTTATCCAAAACTGAGGGAAGACCGTATTGAATACGCTGAAAAGAAACGAAATAGCCGTACTGAGAGCAACCAACGTATCCATATTGGCACTCCCCTGGAGCGCATGCTTCCAACCATTCACATAAAAGGCACGGCCAAAACACAACATAACGGCCAAAGCAACCCCCATCATGAGCCATTTCATCCCCGGCACATCCGCGAAACACATGCTCACGACGGCCAAAGGAACCGAGAGGGCCCATGCCCCTATTGTGTTCCGCCGCATCCTGAGATAGCTTTCACGTTCTTTCTGCATCTGTACTGCCGCCGGATCTTCTTCCTCAATCACCAAGTCATAGCCCCCATGTTGCACGGCTTGTTGCATTTCTTCCACCGTAAGCAGGGAATTATCGAAAGTAACGGTAAGCAAGTTCGCAGCCAGATTGACATTGGCCTCCGTTACTCCTTTCAGTCCCCGAACAATCTTCTCGACATTGCCGGCACATACCGCACATGTCATATCCAGAACTGGAATTGTTTTTGTTTCTATCATCGTTACAAATACTTTTACTCAACCTCCTGACATTCCGGACAAATTCCACGGACCACATAGTTCACGCTATTGACCGTAAAGCCTACCGGAAGCTGAACAATAGGAACCGGGAGACCAGTCAGGCAAAACGTCTTGCGGCATTTTTCACAATAGAAATGGGTATGCAATTCGCTAGCCTCACAATGACAGTCATCGGAACAAACGGCATACTTCAACATTCCGCTACCATCGGCAATGCCATGAATCAGATGATGGGAAAGGAAGAGCATAACGGCCCGGAATATCGTGGATTTATCAACCGTCTCGAGCCGGTCTTCCAACTCAGAGAGCGAAACGGCATGATCGGATTCAAGCATAGCCCGCAAAACCAACAAACGGATGGCCGTAGGCTTGATTCCCCTTGCTTCTAACTTTTCTACTAATTGTTCATTTTTCATGTCTAATCCTCAATTGCATGGTATTCAATACAGCAAGCAGAGCCACGCCGACATCGGCAAACACGGCTTCCCAAAGGGTGGCAATTCCCCAAAAGCCCAACAACAAAACCGCCAGCTTCGTACCTAAAGTCAAGACCACATTTTCCCATACGACAAGACGGGTATGCCGCCCCATCCGGACCGCATCGGCAATACGGAGCAAGGAATCGGTCTGTAGCACCACATCGGCACTTTCTATCGCTGCATCGCTTCCCAAACCACCCATTGCCATACCAACATCGCTCAAGGCAAGCGCCGGAGCATCATTCATGCCATCCCCAACAAAAGCCACATGAACGCCGGGCTGACACTTCAATGTTTCAATATGCCGAACTTTATCCTCGGGCAAAAGGTCGCCAAACGATTCGGGGATGCCTGCTTTCCCGGCAAAGGTACGGACAATCTCTTGCTTGTCGCCCGAAAGAATTTGTATTTTTTCAATTCCCATCGATTTCAAACGCGCAATGGCTTTCCCGGCATCGGGTTTTAAGGCGTCGGCCAGCCTCACGGCACCCCCATAAACCCCGTCGCACGCCAAGGCGACAACCGTTCCCTCTCCTTGTTCCGGATGGTCGGGTATTTCCCGCACTCCGTTTTCCTGGAGAAGACGGTAATTCCCTACCAGATAACTCTTGCCGCCAACGGTTCCCTTCAATCCCCGGCCGGCAATCTCCTGAACCTCATCTGCCGGTTCAAATACCAAGCCTTTACTCCGAGTATAGGCGACAATAGCTTTGGCTATCGGATGAGAGGAACCTTGTTCCAGGCTAGCCATCCGAAGCAACAAGGTTTCTTCGCTTTCCCCCGGAGCCGGTATGACCGAACGAACCGTAAAAACCCCTTCGGTAAGGGTGCCGGTCTTATCGAACACAACCGTATTAACCGATGCCGCGGCATCGAGGACATTACCTCCCTTAAAAAGAATGCCTTGCCGGGATGCCGCTCCTATGGCGGTAAAATAACTGAGCGGAATGCTGATGACTAATGCACAAGGACAAGAAATCACCAAAAACATCAATGCGTTGTAAAGCCAATACGTTCCGTCAAACATCCATGCCGGATTGAACAACGAATAGACCCAAGGAACAAAGACGGTAAGCAATGCCAAGCCAAAAACGATGGGCGTATATATACGTGCCATCTTGCGGATAAACAATTCGGAAGCGGCCTTGCGCTTCGAGGCTTCCTCAACCAGCGCCAATACTCGGGCAAAAGTACTCTGCTCGAAAACGGCCGTCACCCGGAGACGGATAACCCGGTCGGTCACAATCGTTCCCGCCATGACTTTCCCATCTTTACACACCTTGCGGGGTACACTTTCCCCCGTGAGGGAAGAGGTATCGAACCAGGCGAAATCAGTTTCCAGAATCCCATCAAGAGGCACCCGCCCTCCCGGCGATACTTCTATGGTTTCACCAATGGCCACCTCATGGGGAGCAACCTCCACAATGCCTGACGGACGGCATACCCTGGCCCGAGACGGACGGACATCGAGCAACTGGCCGATATTGTCTTTGGCTTTCCTTACGGCATGTTCTTGCAACATCTCACCGACGGAATAGAAAAGCATTACCGCGACTCCCTCGGGATATTCCCCGATAGCAAAAGCTCCAATGGATGCCAACAACATGAGCGTAAACTCATTGAAAAAGTCCCGCTTTTGAATGCATTCCCACGCTTCACGCATCACGGGAAGAGCCACCAACAAATAAGCGACCAGATACCACGCAAGACGGGCTTCCCCGCGGCTAAACAAATAGGCATTATGGTGGGTAAGCAGCATTCCACCAGCCAAGAGAAAGAAAGCAGCAAACAAGCGCATATATACCCCTACTTTCCCGGTATCTTTTTCTGCATGAGAATGCTTGCAACAACAACCTCCTTCGCAATGCGGATGAACTTCTTCTCGTTTTTGCATCTCCTATCCTCCTTGGTTTTAATCCGTTTTTAAGTTTTCAGATACAAAGATAGGTCATAAAACATGCAACCGCATTGCAAAAACGGGCAAGCAAACCAAAGGCGAAACCTTCATCCTTCAAAAAGGAGTGGAGATCTCGCCTTCTTACTTATACATTATATGCTTATTATATTCAAGCTTTTTCCTTAGCAAACTTTTCCTTCAATTTGGCCAGCATATCTTTAGTCATCGAATCCAAATCATATTCAGGCTTCCAACCCCATTCTTCGCGGGCACATGTGTCGTCGAGCGAATTTGGCCACGATTCGGCAATAGCCTGGCGAAGCGGATCTACTTTATATTCCATCTGGAAATCGGGAACATATTTCTTGATATTATTGTAGATGATTTCCGGATCGAAGCTCATCGAAGCGATATTGAATGAATTCCGATGAACAAATTTTGAAGCATCGGCTTCCATGATTTCAATAGCGGCACGCAAACCATCGGGCATATACATCATATCCATAAAAGTGCCTGCAGCAATCGGACATTCAAACTTTTCACCTTTCACGGCGGAATAATAGATATCAACCGCATAATCGGTCGTACCACCTCCCGGAGGCGTAACGTATGAAATCAATCCCGGGAAACGAACCGAGCGGGTATCTACACCAAAACGAATATAATAATAATCACTCAGAAGTTCACCCGACACCTTGGTTACTCCATACATCGTACGCGGGTTGCGGATGGTATCTTGCGGAGTTTTGTCTTTCGGAGTATTGTTTCCAAACACACCAATTGAACTAGGAGTAAAGACCGCGCAATGCATTTCGCGAGCGACTTCCAAAACATTAAACAATCCCCCCATACCGATTTTCCAGGCAAGCTGAGGTTTAGCTTCGGCTACGGCAGAAAGCAAAGCAGCCAAATTATAAACGGTATCTATACGGTATCTCGAAACGGCTTCGGCTATCTGTTGTTCATTCGTAATATCAACAATACATGAAGGGCCCGACTCCAGCAACTCACCTTTAGGTTCTGCACCCGGAATATAACCGGCTACCACATTCGCACCTCCATAAATTCCTCTCAACTTCATTGTTAGCTCCGAACCAATCTGACCCGTGGAACCAATAATCAATATATTCTTCATCGCTATTTAAACAGATTTAAGTTGTTACTTCGGGCAAAGGTAAAAAGAATTATATCGTTTAACGATGTTTTCCTATATTTTTTGCCTAAGTTTCCCAAAAAAGTAGCATCTTTGTTGGCGGCAAAAGAAACAAGTTTTCCAAGCCCGCAAGTGGAGCAACAAGCACCTGCTCAAAATGTGTATGTTAGAATAATCTTTTAAATTATAATATCATGTACGGTAAATTTCAACAACATCTGGCCAATGAATTAAAAGACATCAAAGAAGCCGGATTATACAAAAACGAAAGAATCATCACAACCCCGCAACGGGCAGATATTAAAGTCAATACCGGAAATGACGTATTGAACTTCTGTGCGAATAACTATCTCGGACTGGCCAACAACCAGCGTTTAATCAATGCCGCTAAGGAAGCAATGGATTCCCATGGATACGGCATGTCTTCGGTCCGTTTCATTTGCGGCACGCAAGATTTGCACAAACAACTTGAAGCTGCTATTTCCGATTACTTCAAAACGGAAGATACCATATTATACGCCGCTTGTTTTGATGCAAACGGAGGTTTGTTTGAACCACTTTTTACAGACGAAGATGCTATCATTTCCGATTCATTGAATCATGCATCCATCATCGACGGTGTACGTCTTTGCAAGGCTAAACGCTACCGCTATGCCAATGCCGATATGGCCGATTTGGAACGCTGCCTGCAAGAAGCTCAAGCTCAACGCTACCGTATCATCGCGACAGACGGGGTCTTCTCCATGGATGGCAACGTAGCACCGATGGACAAGATTTGCGAATTAGCGGAAAAATATGACGCTCTCGTAATGGTTGACGAATCCCATTCTGCGGGTGTAGTAGGTCCAACGGGACATGGCGTAGCTGAACAATTCAATGTATATGGTAAAATCGATATCTTCACGGGTACGTTAGGTAAATCATTCGGTGGCGCGATGGGCGGATTTACAACGGGCCGCAAGGAAATCATCGACATTTTGCGTCAACGCTCACGCCCATATTTGTTCTCCAACTCAGTTGCTCCGGCCATTGTCGGCGCCAGCCTCGAGATGTTCAAGATGTTGAAGGAGAGCAATGCATTGCATACCAAATTAATGGAAAATGTCAATTATTTCCGCGACAAGATGATGGCAGCCGGCTTCGACATCAAACCGACACAATCTGCCATCTGCGCCGTAATGCTTTACGATGCCAAACTTTCACAAGACTTCGCCGCCAAGATGCAGGATGAAGGCATTTATGTAACCGGCTTCTATTATCCGGTTGTTCCGAAAGGACAAGCCCGCATCCGTGTACAGCTTTCAGCCGGTCACGAACGTGAACACCTCGATAAAGCCGTCGCCGCTTTCATAAAAGTAGGAAAAGAAATGGGAGTTATCAAATAAGCCCTTTCTTCCTTAGTTAGTTAATAGTTAGTAAAGTAATGAAGAATGCCGGTCCTCAAATTCCCCTCGGATCGGCATTCTTTTTCATTTCCACCTAAATTAGCAAAACAAAATTTCACATAAACTGCCGTAAAAAAGAAATTGTTCCAAATAAAAGTTGTACATTTGTTTGCTAAATTAAAATATAACGACATATGGCATTACAAGTTGGAGATAAAGTTCCGGAGATCCTCGGAATCGACGAAACCGGAAAAGAAATAAAACTCAGCGATTTTAAAGGGAAGAAACTGGTTCTCTATTTCTACCCGAAAGACAATACAAGCGGATGTACGGCAGAGGCATGCAGCTTGCGTGACGGGTATGAAAACCTGCAAGCCGCAGGATATGCCGTAGTGGGGGTAAGTAAAGATAGCGCCAAATCACATCAAAATTTTAAGAACAAACACGAACTTCCTTTTCCATTGATTGCAGATACGGAAACAACATTACAACAAGAATTCGGTGTCTGGGCTGAAAAGAAAATGTGTGGACGGACCTATATGGGTACACTCCGCACCACCTTTATCATCAATGAAGATGGGGTTATCGAACGTATTATCGGTCCCAAGGAAGTAAAAACCAAAGACCATGCAAATCAAATCCTTATAACTAAATAATGAATAAAATGGCTAAAGAAGACAATTTATTTGAAGAAAAAACAGCTACCGGAGAAAACAGTAAACCGGCTGTAAATGCAGACAAGCTGAAAGCACTCCGTGCAGCAATGGACAAAATCGAAAAATCCTATGGAAAAGGTTCTATCATGAAATTAGGCGATGAACACATCGAGAATATCAGCGTTATTCCGACAGGTTCAATTGGATTGGATGCCGCATTGGGGGTAGGAGGTTATCCCAAAGGAAGAATCATCGAAATATATGGTCCTGAATCTTCCGGTAAAACAACGCTGGCTATCCATGCTATCGCCGAAGCTCAGAAAGCGGGAGGTATCGCCGCCTTTATCGATGCTGAACATGCTTTTGATCGTTTCTATGCCCAAAAGCTTGGGGTTGATGTCGATAACCTCTGGATTTCACAACCGGATAGCGGAGAACAAGCCTTAGAGATTGCCGAACAACTCATCCGCTCTTCAGCTATCGATATTCTGGTAATCGATTCGGTTGCCGCCCTGACTCCAAGAGCGGAAATCGAAGGAGACATGGGCGACAACAAGGTCGGACTCCAAGCCCGCCTCATGTCTCAAGCTTTACGTAAACTAACGGCAGCTATCAATAAAACAAACACCACGTGTATTTTCATCAACCAGTTACGCGAGAAAATCGGAATCATGTTCGGCAATCCGGAGACAACTACAGGTGGTAATGCTTTGAAATTCTATGCCTCCGTACGATTGGATATCCGCCGTATCAGCCAATTGAAAGAAGGCGACGAAGTAAAAGGAAATCAGGTACGCGTTAAAGTTGTCAAGAACAAGGTAGCACCTCCATTCCGCAAAGCAGAATTCGATATCATGTTCGGTGAAGGTATATCCCGTGCCGGGGAAATCATAGATTTAGGGACCGAATTGAATATCATTAAGAAGAGCGGTTCATGGTATAGCTATAACGATACGAAACTCGGGCAAGGACGTGATGCCGCCAAACAATGCATTTCAGACAACCCGGAATTGTCTGAAGAATTATCAAAGCTGATATTCGACGCTTTACAAGATAAGGAATAAATCATGGAAGCCGTGGGTTACAAAGCGATAACCCATGGTTTCCATACCATAACAATCCGAAAATGTCTGCCAAAGAACAATACCGTCTCTTATGTTTATCGGAATCATCAATTCCTATTTACTCTCGGGATTGGTGGCTCGACATTGTGTGCGGAGAAAAACATTGGGACGTATTGCTGGCTACTCAAAAAGAAGCTATTGTAGCAGCTCTCCCCCTTTATACTCCATGTCCCGGTATCATCTCCATGCCTTTTTTCACACAAACCATGGGACCTTGGTTTGCGCCTGATGCCGAGAATGTTTCATACCGGAGACAACTTACCAAACGGCAAGACATCTTGAAGAAATTCATTGAAGAGCTGAAACATATCCCGACTTTCCTGCAAAACTTCCATCCCAGCATCACGGATTGGCTTCCTTTCTATTGGGCAGGCTATGAACAAACGACTCGCTATACGTATATTTTGGATGACATTTCAGACCCGGCGGTTCTCTGGCAACAGATGAGTGCCAATATCCGACGCAACATAAACCGGGCGGAACAAAGATACCATATCGTTATTCGCCGGAATGTACCTATCGAAGATTTTCTCCGTATCCAGGAACAGTCTTTCGAACGGCAAGACCTTGCCGAACCCAAAGGCATCCCCGTATTGAAAAAACTGATTGAACAAAGCCGGGTACGCGGCCAAGGCGATATCTGGGGAGGATACGACCCGGAAGGAAATTTACATGCGGCGGCATTTATCGTCTGGCAAAAAAGCTCGGCCTACTATCTGGCCGGCGGAGGAAACCCAAAACTCAGAGATTCCGGAGCCCATAGCCTTGTCTTATGGACGGCTATCCGCGAATTGGCTCCCCATACGCGCCGCTTCGATTTCGAAGGCTCCATGTTGCCCGGCGTAGAACGTTTCTTTCGTGAATTCGGAGCCAAGCAATATCCATTCTTTACCATAACCAAAGGAAACCTGAGTTTATGGAACCGAATGAGAATCAAACTGAATACACTAAACCTCAATAAATAACGAATCAATGAAAGACATCATAGATTATATCCTCCGGTTTCTGATCGGAACAGATCAAGCCGGATGGCTCTCCACTTGTATCGGTTATACGGCAGATCCAAGGCTATTCGACCGCTATCAGATTGTTATCATCCCGTCGGGATTCTTTGATGAAAGCACTTACGGGACACCCCGCTCGCTCCCCTCCCTCCCCTTGGCGGAAATAGAAGGAGTTCCACTCCTTTTCGGCTCCCCGAAAACGGAATGGGCAGGAGATACGCTATTAGTCTATGCCGACCTCGTTGCCAGCTCATTCTTTCTGATGACACGATACGAAGAAATTATCCACCGGGAGGAACGCGATGCCCACGGACGTTTCCCGGGCAAAGCCTCGCTCCCCTATCGGGCCGGCTTCATGGAACGCCCGATTATTGAGGAATACGGAGCCTTGCTCCGCCGTTGGTTGAGGCAGACGGCAGACTACGAGGAAATCATCGAGCCTCAAGCCAAAATCCAGAAGCTCTGGCTGACCCACGATGTGGATGCTCCGCTCTTTTGCCAATCCCTGCGCCATCTGGCACGCGAAACCTTCAAAGGCATGGGATTAACACAAGCCTGGAAACTCTATTGGCGCCCGGAAAGGCAAGATCCGTATTATACCTTCCCTTGGCTGCTCGAACAAGGCGAGAAAATGCGCAACACCTGGGGTGCCGAGCGTTGCCAAAGCCTCTTCTTCCTGAAAGGTGGTGGCAACGCACCACAAGACAAGCCGCACTATTCGCTAAACCTCCGGCTCCTGCATCGTCTTGCCAAAATATGCTCCGCTCCGGGCAGCAGCATCGGATTGCATAGCAGTTACAGCGCGGGACTACAACCCAACCGGATATTAAGCGAGAAAAGACATCTGGAGAAAGCCATCGGCTCCGTAGTCTGCTATAATCGCCATCATTATCTGGCTTGCCGCGAGCCGGAAGATTTCAATACGGTAGAGAAAGTCGGGTTTACCGACGATTTCACGATGGGATATGCCGACATCGCCGGATTCCGCCTTGGCACCTGCCGTCCGGTCCATTGGATTAACCCCATCACCAAACGGATCTCCAATCTGACGCTGCATCCGCTGGCCTGCATGGACGCCACGCTCTGCGAATCCAAATACATGGGGCTGAACGAAGAAGAAGCCATTGCCTACGTGCTCAAGTTGGCGCGGACCGTGTCTTCCCACGGCGGGGAACTCGTCTTGCTTTGGCACAACGACCGGGTAGGCGAATTTTCAGGCGCGAAGGGAGCCGACTACCGGAAAATGCTTCAAATCATTCTCTCTGAAATTATAACGGAAGATTTATGAAAAGGATTCTGATTCTATGCGATATGTTTCCTCCGGCGTTCGCTCCGCGGATGGGTTATCTGTGCAAATACATGCAGCGGGCAGGCTGGAAACCCTACGTCGTCACAGAAGAGATTCCCGAAAGCATGTTTACGTTTCTGGCGGGGCTGGTTCCTGCCACGTATGTCCGTTTTTTTCACCATCGGAAATCACCCGTCGGCAAATTGGAATGGCTCGGCGTATTCCTGGGCGATTTGCTCTTCCATTATAAAGACCGGCAAATGGTGAAAGCCGCCGACGTTCTTTTCCGGCAGGAGAAATTCGATGCCGTCCTGTGCAGCACCTATCGCACCTTTCCGCTTCCCGCCGCCCTCCGGGTTGCCCGGAAGCACCACGTTCCGTTGGTCGCCGACCTGCGGGACATCGTGGAGCAATACGCCGGCAACGAATTTATCTCGAAACCCGTCCACCTTTTCCCGTGGCTGGACCGGATGATTGCCAAAATCTACCGGAAACACCTGCTCAAAAACCGCAACAAAGTCCTCCGACAGGCCGATTGCCTCACAACCGTCTCTCCGTGGCATGTACAGACCTTAAGCGCCTATAACCGCAACGTCCGGCTCATCTACAACGGCTACGACCCGGAGCTTTTCTTCCCGGAATATCCGCAGACAAAGCAGTTTTGCCTGACCTACACCGGGCGCATCCTGAGCTTCGGCATCCGCGACCCGCGCCCGCTTTTCGAAGCCGTCCGCCGGCTGGACAACGAGCATGCCATCGACCCGGAAGACTTCCGCATGGTGTGGTACGTCGATGCCCATTCCCGGGACCTGCTGGATGAAGCAGCGCGGCATGACCAGGTGGAAAAATACATGGACTATCATCCCTATGTCGGAGCCGAAAAGATTCCGGACATCCTCCATCATAGCAGTATCCTCCTGCAAATCGCCAACAAATGCGACGCCAACGGTCCGAAAGGCATCATGTCCACCAAGCTCTTCGAAGCCATGGCAACCGGCAAGCCCCTGCTTTGCGTAAGGAGCGACGAGAGCTGTCTGGAACAGGCTATCCGCGAAACACACACGGGAACCAGTGCCCGCACGGCCGACGAAGCCTACCGCTTCATCCTCGAGCAGTACCGCCTCTGGAAACGGCAAGGATTTACCGCCATCGAGCCAAACATCCAGGCGGTAGAGCGTTTTTCACGCCGCAAACAGGCCGAAGAATTCATGCAACTCATCAACGAACTCACGAACAATGGCTAATCTCATGGACAACTACCTCAACGTCGTCGCGCTCAACATTCCTTACCCTCCCAACTACGGCGGAGTCATCGACATCTACTACAAACTGAAGGCCCTCCACGCCTGCGGGACGCGCCTCATCCTGCATTGCTTCGAATACGAACGGCCGAAGGCGCCCGAGCTGCTCGCGCTCTGTGAAGAAGTCCATTATTACCCGCGCAAGACGGGATTGCTGCCTAATCTCACGCTTTTGCCCTACAATGTCTATAGCCGCAAAGACCCGCGCCTGCTCGAGGCCCTCCTCCGCAACGATTACCCCATCCTTTTCGAGGGGCTGCATTCGTGCTACTATCTTGCGGACGAACGCCTGCGCCGGAGGCTGAAAATCTTCCGCGAATGCAACATCGAGCACGACTATTACCGCGCCCTCGTCAGTTCGACGGGCAATCTCGTCAAAAAGAGCTTCTTCGCCCTCGAAGCCCTGCGGTTCCGCGCCTACCAGCCCGTCGTCAGCCATGCCGACCTGGTCCTCTCCGTCTCGACGACCGACGCCGACTACCTCCGCCGGCAGTTCCCGGGAAAACGCATCGAGTTCATCCCCTGTTTCCATGCCAACGAAAGCGTCACGTCGCTGCCCGGCCGGTCCGATTACCTGCTCTACCACGGAAAACTCTCTGTCCCCGAGAATGAAAAGGCCGTCCTGTTCCTCATCAAAAAGGTTTTCAGCCGCCTCGGCCATCGCTGCGTCATCGCAGGGATGAACCCACCGCGGAGCCTCTATCAGGCCGCCCGTCCATACCCCAACATCCGCATCGAAGCCAATCCAGACAAGGCGCGAATGGACAAACTCGTCCGCGAGGCCCATATCCACGTCCTCGTAACCTTCCAAGACACCGGTTTGAAGCTTAAATTACTCAATAGCCTCTTTGCCGGCAGGCATACCGTGGTCAATTCGCTGATGTTGGCCGGCAGCGGACTTGATTCGCTCTGTCACATAGCCGATTCTCCCGAGGAATTGGTGCGCACCTGCAACGCCCTGATGGAACAACCCTTCACCCCCGCCGACATCGAACGGCGAAAATCCCTGCTCTTCCCGACCTTCTCCAACCTCAGCCAGGCCCGGAAAATAGAACACCTGATTTTCGGGGAATAATCCTCCCCTGCCCCCCAATATCTGCTTTTGCAGCCAGCGACG
>CALVFH010000073.1 GCA_944326775.1 uncultured Parabacteroides sp. | reverse complement strand
TATGATTCTCTTTGGTGGAATCCAAAAACGAAAAATTATTTTGCTTATTGTTTGGATGATGGAACTTTTAAAGAAGGGGGAACGAACATATTTCCTCTTTGGTTTGGTTTCGTTCATTCACCTGAAAGGATAGAAAGTATAATTAGGTTGATGGAGACAAAAGAGACAAATGTAGAAATAATGTCTTATTGTCCATTACTTTTTTATCGATATGGTAAGGCTGAACAAGCATATACGTTTATTCAGAAATTGTTCCAGAATGAGCGATGTGATTATCCGGAAGTTTCTAGTGCTTTATTAGAAAGCATTGTTTGTGGAACAGCTGGTTTGCAGGTGAAGGCTGATGAAAATAAGATTGTAACATATCCTCAGTTGACGAAACAGACATCGTGGTTGGCTATTGAAAATATTCCGGTGCTTACGGGAAAAATATCGTTAATTCATTATTCGAATTATAAGACAGCTATTGTTAATAAGACGGATAAATCATTCATTTGGCGTGCAGTATTCCCTGGTAAATTGAAACAAATTAGCGAGTCGGGGAGGGCGTTGAAATTATTTGTACAAAAAGATGCGTTAGGAAATGTATCTACTTATGCAGAAATTATTTGTCCAGTGGGGGAAATGATAGTACTAGAAGGTTTCAATTAAATGGTTGTAATATGAAAAAAATTTTTTTACTCCTTTTCTGTATATTGTGTTTGAGTAGCAATGCTATAGCACAGAGGTGGACTTTGCTTCCCGAGAAGGGAATTGTCTGGAATGTAAAACCAGGTGATGCACCTCATAGTGATCATATTGAGATGAGTGGATTACGGGTATCTACAGTTGTGCGTTATGGAGTTGATTCATTGGGGGCGTTTCAATTAAATCGAGGTATGGTTTGGCCCCTTTTACGGACGATACCTAATAATACTCATGCCAGTTTGATGCGGAAAATGGCTTGGAATCCATTAGAAAATGTATTTATTAATAATTCTCCAATTCGCGAACAGGTTCAAAGTATTGTTTTAGACGGGACTATGGTTGTTCGTAGTTTGTGTAAGACTTATGGAGGAACTATAGAGTTAACTCGAATTCTTTTTCCGTCAGTATCTCTTCCTGCTTTTTGTGAAAAGTACATATTGAAAAATTTGTCAGATAAGGCAGTCTCAGTTGAAGCAAGTCATGTTCGTTCAGAAATTTTGACACCGGAAAGTCGAGGTGTATTTGGCACATATCATTTGGTACAGACACTTTCCGAGGGTTTTAGTCAGTTCTTGCAACCAGGTGAAGAAGTTTCTTTTTATGTAACTACAGTTGGATATAAAAATGATGAACAGCAAATCTTACCCGATGTGGAAGCAGAACTTGTTGCTCGTCGTGCTTTAGTTAGTGAATGGTGGAATAGTTTAGTATTAAAAACACCAGATCCTATAATTAATATGATGTTTGCTTTTGCAAAGATACGTGCAGCGGAAAGTATTTACCAAACTTCTGGGGGGTTGATGCATGGACCGGGTGGTGAATCTTATTATGCTGCAATTTGGGCAAATGATCAAGCAGAATATATCAATCCTTTTTTCCCTTTTTTAGGTTATAATAAAGGGAATGAGTCAGCATATAATGCTTTCCAACATTTTGCTCGTTTTATGAATAAAGAATATAAACCCATTCCGAGTTCTATCATTGCAGAAGGAACAGATATTTGGAATGGAGCTGGCGACCGGGGGGATGCTGCAATGATTGCTTATGGTGCTGGTCGTTATGCTTTGGCTCGTGGAGATAAGCAAGAAGCTGAGCATTTGTGGGATTTGATTACTTGGTGTTTGGAGTATTGTAAGAGAAAAGTAAATCAAGAGGGTGTTGTTGCTTCCGATGCCGATGAATTAGAGGGCCGTTTCCCAGCAGGTGATGCAAATCTATGTACTTCTTCACTTTATTATGATGCTCTACTTTCGGCTGTTTATTTAGGTAATGAACTGAATAAGCCAAAACAACAGCTTCGAGAATACACAAAGGCTGCGGATAAATTGAAGAAAGATATTGAAAAATATTTTGGGGCTACTGTAGAAGGATTTGAAACGTACCAATATTATAAAGGAAATGATGTACTTCGATCGTGGATTTGTATTCCACTTACAGTTGGTATTTATGATCGGAAAGATGCTACAATAGCTGCTCTTTTTTCTCCCCGTCTTTGGACAAGAAATGGGTTGTTGACGCAAGCTGGAAGTGAAACATTTTGGGATCGATCTACACTTTATGCTTTACGAGGTGTTTATGCGGCTGGAGAAACTGAGAAAGCTACAGAATACCTTAAATATTATTCCTCAGAGAGATTATTAGGAGAACATGTTCCTTACGCAATTGAGGCTTGGCCGGAAGGCAATCAACGACATCTATCTGCAGAAAGTGGTTTGTATTGTCGTATTATTATTGAAGGAATGTTTGGTATTCGTCCTATCGGTTTCCGTTCATTTAAATTAACTCCGCGTTTACCTTCTGAATGGGATCATATGGTTTTACAGCATATTAAAGCGTTTGATACAGATTTTGATATTTCAGTTCAACGAGAAGGAGGTAAACTTCATGTAGTTGTAACTCAATTGGGGAAAATTTGTTTAGATAAAAAACTGAAGGACGGAGAAACTCTCAATGTTTATTTGAAGTAGATTTTACTCAAATCGGATGCTCCTCGCCGGCTCAATCCTCGAAACCAGGTAAGACGGACCGAGGAGCATTAGCATGGAGGCCGCCAAGGTACCGAGATTGATGAGTAATAAGGCGGAGAGACTGAGGTCGATAGGGACTGCATCGAGGTAATAGACGGTAGGGTCGAGGGCGACGATGTGGGTGGTCGATTGGATGATGCAGAGCGCAAGGCCAATCACGTTGCCCCAAAGCATACCTTTGCCCACCAGGAAGAAGGCGACGTACAGGAAGATGCGGCGGATGCTGGCATTGCTCTCTCCCAGCGCCTTCAGGATGCCAATCATGTTGGTGCGTTCGAGAATGATGATAAGCAGACCGGATATCATCGTGAAACCGGCTACCGCCATCATCAGGACGAGGATGACGACGACATTGATATCCAAGACGTCAAGCCAGCTGAATATCATCGGGTTCAACTCTTTGATGGAGCGGACGTACAGGGAGTTCCCGTTGCGGTCCTGAACCTCGGCCAAATCGAAGTAGAGGTTCTCGGTGATGGCGTCCAGACGGTCGTAGTCGTCCACCAGCAGCTCCAGTCCGCTGACCTGGTCGTCGTCCCATCCGTTGAGGCGTCGCACCTGGCGGATGTCGGCGAGGAGGAACAGTTTGTCATAGTCTTGGAAGCCGGTCTCGTAGATGCCGGTGATGTGGAATCTCCGGGCGCGGACCTCTTCCTGCACGAAGTAGGTGAGGAACGAATCGCCTAATTTCAGGCCCAACCGGTCGGAGAGGTAGCGGGAGATGATGACGTCCGTAGAGCGTTTGTCGTCCGAGAGCTGCAAGACATCGCCCGCTATTAGGTTCTGGCGGAAGAAAGTCCAGTCGTAATCCCGGTCAACGCCTTTCAGGATAATCCCTTCGAAGTCGGTGTCGGTTTTCAGGATGCCCGGTTTGGTGGCAAACGCCTCTACGTGGCGGATGCCGGGATAGGCGTGAAGAACCGACAGCAGCGAATCGTTGACGGCAATCGGTACGGACTCGTAAGACGTATTGCTGTCGAAGTTGGTAATCTGGATATGCGAGCCGAAGCCGATGACCTTGTTGCGCACCTCTTTCTTGAAGCCTACAACGATAGCGACCGAGAGAATCATCACGGCCAGCCCCAAGGCAATGCCAATCATGGCGATGCGCACGGCCGGCGGCGTGACTTCCCGTTCTCCTTCCTTGCTGGAGTGGATACGCTTGGCGATGTAAAGCTCGTAGTTCATGCGTCTTTTAGCATCTTCCCGGATAAGCCTCCAGCGCTTTGGCCAGCACTTCCAGCGCTTTGGCCAGGTCTTCTTTCTTCAGCACATAGGCGAGGCGTACCTCGTTCTTGCCCAGTCCCGGTGTGGTATAGAAGCCGGATGCCGGGGCGAGCATCACCGTCTGCCCTTCGTATTCGAAGTCGCTCAGGCACCACGCACAGAACTTGTCGGCATCATCGACCGGCAGTTTGGCTACGGTGTAGAAGGCTCCCATCGGGATGGGCGAGTAGCATCCGGGGATGCGGTTTAACCCGTCGATAAGGAACTTCCGGCGCTCTACATATTCGTTGTACATCTCGAGCATATAGTCTTCCGGCGCGTCGAGCGAGGCTTCCGCAATGATTTGCCCGATCAGAGGGGGGCTGAGGCGTGCCTGGCACCATTTCATCACGTTCTCCTTGACGGACTGGTTCTTGGTTATCAGCGCACCGATGCGGATACCGCATTCGCTGTAGCGTTTCGATACGGAATCGACCAGCACCACGTTGTTTTCGATGCCTTCCAGGTGGAATGCAGAGATATAGGGGGCGCCGGTATAGCAGAACTCGCGGTAAACCTCGTCCGAGAACAGGAAGAGGTCGTATTTCTTCACCAGGTCGCGCAGCTGGTTCATCTCTTTGCGGGTATAGAGGTATCCCGTCGGGTTGTTCGGGTTGCAGATGAGGATGGCCTTCGTCCGGGGTGTAATCAGCGATTCAAACTTCTCCACGGAGGGCAGGGCAAACCCTTCTTCGATGGTCGAGGGGATGGTCTTGATGACGGCGCCGCACGAGATGGCAAACGCCATGTAGTTGGCATACGCCGGTTCCGGCACAATCAGCTCGTCGCCCGGGTCGAGGCAAGCCATGAAGGAAAAGAACACCGCTTCCGAGCCGCCGGTCGTGACGATGATGTCGTCTGCATCCACGATGATGTTGTATTTCGCGTAGTATTTCACTAACTTCTCGCGCAGGCTGCGGATTCCTTCGCTGGGCGAATATTCCAGGACCTTCCGGTCGATACGGCGCATCGCCTCAAGGCCGCATTCCGGTGTCGGCAGGTCGGGCTGTCCGATATTCAGGTGATAGACTTTGATTCCCTTTTCGACGGCGCGGTTGGCCAGCGGCACGAGCTTCCGGATGGGGGAAGCCGGCATCTCAAGTCCTCGTTTCGATATATTTGGCATAATACAGAAATTGTCTTTAGATAATGATGCTCTTCTTTCTTGAAAAATCGTGCAAACTTAGGAAAAATCTGTGGAATAACCGACGAAAAGAGGCAGTTTAATGTATAAGGGGCGGAATTTGGGGGGCTGCGGCGGCCGGCTGGAGGAGGTATGGGCGGTCTGCCACAACGGGGCATGCGTGGGTCCTTGCCAGTCTCAACGGTAAGCGACTGCAGTCGCCTGCTAAGAGGGACTGTAGTCGCTTACTAAGAGGGACTGTAGTCGCTTACTAAGAGGAACTACAGTTGCTTACCGTTGAGACTGAAAGGATTCCTGTATGACCCTTGGCGCTCACCTGTGGCTTCCTCTTCCCGTCGCCTGCAAATACTCCCGTTTCTTCACCTCGTATTGGGCATACGACTCGACATACTGGTCGTGGCTTTGCTGGTAGAGGGTCTGGGCTTCAAGCAGGTCGCTCATGGAGCAGGTGCCGGCTTCGTAGTAGTCCCGTTGCAGGCGCAGGTTCTCGCTCGCCTGTCCGATTGATTCGAGGGCGATGGCCACCTGCTGGTAGGCGTCGTTCACGTCGTTCCAGGTCTGCTGCATCCGGATGAGGAGCAGTTCGCTTTGGTCTGCCAGCTGGCTTTCGGCGTTGCGCACGGCCAGGTTCTGCTTGCGGATCTGGTGGGCACCGCTCCACCAGTCGGTCAGGGGGATGCTGACGGTGGCAAAGCCCAGCCAGAAACCGTGGTCGTGGTCCATCAGGTTCTCATAGGCATAGCCTCCGCCGATGGCTACGGTCGGGAGGTTCTTCCCCACGGTGATTTTCTTCTGGAGCTTGGCCGCCTTCACGTTCTGTTGCAGCAGATGGTATTCGTGCGTCAGCCCGAGCGAGCTTTCGGCATCGCTGAAGATGGATTCCGGGCTTTCGGGCATCTTGCCGTCCATTGCAAACGCTACGTCGATGCTGTCGGTTCCCATCCCCAGGTATTGCGCCAGCAGGCTGCGGGAGAGGGCGAGGGCGTTCTCGACGTTGAGGCGCGAACTGTGGTTGTCGTTGAGTTTCAGGCGGACTTGCAGGAGGTCGTTGCGGTTCACGAGGCCCGCTTCCACCGAGGCTTCCACGTCGCCGGCGAGGCTTGCCAGTTGCGCTTCTACCGTCCGGAGCGTTTTCAGTTGTTCTTTCAGCTTTACGACCTGCCAGAAGTACTTCTCGGTGTTGAGGCAGACTTCGTTTTCAGAGAGGCCGTATTGCGAGCGCTTGGCTTCGACACCGACTTGCGCCAGCCTGTTCCCGTTGACAATCTGCCCGCCGGTGAAAAGGGGAAGCGAGGCGGTAACCGTCCCGATGACTCCGTCGTCGGCCATCGACATGGCCATGCCTGGCTGTAGTTCCATTTCCACCAGTCCCTTGTTGGCCAGCATCCCGACGCCGGTCGCGCTGATGGACGGGAAATAGTTGGTGAAGGCGGAGCGTTTGTCTTCTTCCGCCATTTGCAGGTTGTTGTGCGCCTGCTTCAGGGTGCGGTTGTTGGCCAGGGCCTGTTCGATGCATTCATCCAGGGTATAAACCTGTTGGGCCAGGGCCAGGGCCGGGGCATGGAGCACAGCCACCAGCCCGGCGAGTAAGAGATATTTTGAATGGAAGTTCTTCATCTTTCTATGGTCTTTGTATTCATGATTCATTCTTTTTCCAAGTCCGACGAAGCGGCACGCCGTTCGGTTGAGCCGCGCAGGGAGAGCCAGTAGCCAATTGGGAGCACGGTCAGGATGAAGACCATCGTGATCAGCGTCCCGTAGCAGATGACGGTGCCCATGGGCATCCACAGTCCGCTCTTGCCGAGGATCATCGGGATGACACCCATGGAAGCTGCGGCCGAGGTGAGGAAGATCGGGCGCATACGGCGCTTGGCGGAGTGGTAGATGGCGTCTTTCACATGCATCCCTTCGGTCTTGCGCAGCTCTTCCGCATAATCGAACATGATGATGCCGTTGCGCACGATGATACCCAGCAGGGCGGTGATGCCGAGGAAGCAGGTGACACCGAAGTCAATTCCCTGAATCAGGATACCTGTGGCCGTGCCGAAGAGACAGAGCGCCATGGAGGCGAAGATGAGCAGGGAAAGCCCTACCCGCTTGAAGTGCAGGATGAGGACCGCCAGGATGATGACGATGGCGACGGCCAGTCCGTTGACGATGGGCGGGATATAGTCGTTGTTGGTTTCCACTTCTCCGGCATAGGTCAGGGTTACTTCCGGCGAGAGGGGGACGGCCTTCATGCGCTCCTGGACTTTCCCGATGGTTGCCGTGGCGTTCTCTCCCCGTTTCAGGTCGGCCATGACGGTGATGGTATAGACCCCGTTGCGGCGGACAATCTGTCCGTTTTCCCAGGTGGGGACGGCTTCGGCGATTTGCCGGAGGGGGACATTACTCAGGCCGCCCATGGCAGGGATGGGCTCGTTCATCAGGTCTGCGGTCGTGGCGCGGTCGGCATGTTGGCCTTTCAGCACGATGTTCAGGTTGTAATCTCCTTCCCAGACGTTGGCCACGGAGAGTCCCGGACCGTAGCGGAGGGCCAGGGTGGTCTCCACGCCGGTGTTGGTGATGCCCAGTCGCGCGGCTTCGTCTTCTTTCAACTGGAGGGTTGTCGCAGCCAGCGGCTCTTCCAGGTCGGTATGCGGATGGAGCAGCTCGGGCATCGACTGGAAGAGGGCCAGGACTTTGGCGGATTCCTGCCGGAGGGTATCCAGGTTCTCTCCGCTGAGGCGTATCTCAACGGGATAGACGGCTTCGCTATAGCTCAACTGTTTGAAGCGGATACGGGCCTCGGGGAAGTAGTCGCTGTATCGCGGCGTATATTCATCCAGGAGGGCTACGGTCTCTTCAGTTCCCGTCGTGTTGACGATGAACTGGGCGTAGTTTGTTCCGGCTATCTGAGGCGCGTAGGAGGTCTGGAAGCGAGGAGAGGAACATCCCTTGAACGAGGCGATGCTCACGATGCGCGGGTCCTGGCGCAAAAGGTGTTCGAGGCTGTCGGCGACGAGCGTTGTCTTTTCGAGGGCGGTACCCGTAGGGAGGTAGATTTCTACGGCAAACTGGTTGCGGTCGGCTACCGGCATCATCTGTTGGGGCAGACGGCTTAGCAGGATGCCGCCAAGGACGGTGAAGCCCAGACCGGCGCCGAGGGTCCATTTCGGATGGGCAAAGCAGCCGTCGAGGAGCTTGTCATAATATTTTTGCAGCAGGTCGAGGAAGGAGAAGCTCTTTCCGCCGGTCTTCATGGGCTTGCGGATAAACCAGAATTGCATGAACGGAACCAGCAGGGTGGCTACCAGCAGAGAGATCCCCAGGATGAGGGTGATGGCCCAGGGGAAAGAAAGCAGGAAATCATGAATCATTCCCGTGGTTGTGAACAGGAACGGGAAGAAGGTGATGCTGATGGCCAGTGTCGCCGAAAGTATCGAGCGGAAGAAATGCTGGGTGCTTTCTATCGAGGCTTGCCAGCGGGGGCTGCCTTCGCCTAACTTTTCCAGATAATTGTCGATAATCACGATGGAGTTATCGACAATCATGCCCAGCGTGACGATGAGTGCCGCGAGCGAAACCGTGTTCAGCTCCATCCCGAAGGCATAGAGCAGTCCCAAGGAGATAAAGATGGTAATGGGAATGGTTGAGGCGGCAACCAGTGCGACGCGGACAGGTAGGAGCAGGACAACGACGATGATGACGGCAACGATGGCGATGAGCAACTCTTTCAGGAAGTTGAAGACACTGTCGCCGACCACCTTCGACTGGTCGGTGATGCGGAAGATCGTGACTTCCGAAGGTAATTCGTGCTGGAAGTCTGCCAGCACCTGGTTGATGTCATCGCCCATGCGGACGATATTCTGCCCTTTCTTCATCTCGATGGAGAGGAGGAGGCATTTCTTCCCGTTGTTGGTGATCAGGCTTTCTGCCTGCGGATATTCCTTCCGGACGTCGGCGATGTCTTTCAGGCGGATATTGTTGCCTTCAGGGTCGGTATAGACAATCTGTTGCTGCACGTCATAGACGGTGTTCAGCGATTTGGCTACATAGACCGGCTGGATGTATTCGGGTGATTTCAGCCTTCCTCCGGTGGTGGAAAAGCCTTTTTGCAGGAGGGTCGAGGCAATCAGCGGTTCGTTTAGCCCGTATTGGGAGAGCTTGTGGTGGTCCAGATAGACACTGATCTGCTCTTTCTGCAATCCACTGACACTCATCCGTCCGATGCTGGAAATCCGGCGCAGGCGGTCTTGCAGGGCATCCATGTAGTCGTGGAGTTCGCGATAAGTCTTGTCTTCACTCTCCATGGTAATCAGGAGGGCGGAGGTATCGCCGAAATCATCCATGACTTGTACGGCAATCACGTTGGAGGGCAACTGGGATTTGAACACGCTGATGCCATGTTTGAATTTGCTCCAGAACTCGTCTTTGTTGTTGAGTTCGTCGTTCAGCTGTACCTGGATATAGACAATCCCGTCGCGCGACTTCGAGAAGGTCTTTTCCTTTTTTACTTCTTTATAGGTGAATATGTAGTCTTCCAATGGTTTGGCTACTTGTTCCACCATTTCCTGAGCGGTATTGCCGGGCGCAACGGCTACCACCATGCCCTGACGGATGGTGAAATCGGGAAATTCGTTCTTCCGCATGTTCGGAAGCGAATAAATCCCGAAGGCAATCAGGGCACAGACGGCCAGGATGATGATTTGGCGATAGTGCATCGCCCATTCGATGGCATTCCGTTTCATAGGCTGACCTCCGTATTTTCACAGACTTTCTGTTGCCCTTCTATGATAATCTCATCGCCGGTTGAAAGTCCGGATGCGATGCTTATCCCCTCGGCCGTATATGCTCCGATGGTTACGAAGCGTTTGGCGGCTTTTCCGTTTTGGTTCAGCCAGACAAAGGTTCGGTTTTGTTCATCAATCTGTACGACTTGGGCAGGGATAACTACCAACGATGGGTGGGAAAGTTGTTCCAGGAAGACTTCGGTAACCATGCCGGGGAGGAGGCTGTTGTCGGTTTCCGCAACTTCGATTTTTACTTCATAGGAACGGGATAGCGGATTGGCTACTACTCCTTTTTCGATGACTTTCCCGGTAAAGGTTTTGCCAGACAGAGCGGGAACCTGGATTTGAGCTTCTTGCTGAAGGACTATCTGGGAGATTTCAGATTCGGGAACGGAAATCTTTACTTTCAACCGTCCCTTTCCAACGATTTTCCCGATAGTGATTCCTGGCATGATGTTTTGTCCTACTTCAATCGACTTTTCCGAGATTACGCCGCTGAAAGGGGCATAGAGCCGGCAGTCGTTCAAATTTTTCCGGGCCAGTTCTTCCATCGCTTGGGCTTGTTGGAGTTTACTTTGGACTTCTATCCATTTGATTTCCGCCAGACTTCCTTTATCGTGGAGCTGTTTCAGACGTTGGTAAGCGTCTTGGGCTTGCATCAGGGTGGCTTTGGCGGCTTCGTAGCTGCTTTTCATGGAGGTTTCGTCGAGTGTAGCCAATAATTGTCCTTTGGTCACGGAGCTTCCCAAATGGATGTTTACGGTTTTGATGGTTCCCATGACTGGAAAACTCAAGGGCGTTTCGCTGGTTTCTTCTACAGTTCCAGAGAAGAAATGGGCGGATTCGCTTACAGCTGAAGTAATCTGCATGGTTTTTACTTTGATGGGTTCCGTCGCTAAGGGTGTGTCTTTTTCTTGTTGTCGGCAAGCAATAAGAAGAATAGCGGCTATCCCGATAAATAAGGCATACGTTTTTTTCATGATTCTCATTTTTTGATTCTGCCGCAAAGGAAAAAGATTTGTGGTTTATTTGTACTAAGGTTGTTTCGTAAGAAATGTTCCCGATTTCCATATTTGTCGGGAAATAGGTTATAAGGGACATTTATGTCGCGCTTTCGGCGAATAGTGTTCCGGAAATAATGATTTATTTTGCCTTCCGAAAAAAGATAAGCCGAAAATATGGATACGGAAATAAGACAAGAAGGAATGGATGATATTTCCGAAAAGGGAATTGCCGTTTATTGCGATGAGCGAATTGCCTTTATCGATGATATGCATAAATTGAAGGAAATTAGTCCGATAGATAATCCGGTAAAAACCGAGCTGCTTTTGGTTACCGTGTGTCTGGAAGGAAGAGCCTCTATTTATCTGGATGGGGAGTCTTTTTCAATCGGGAGACATGATCTGTTGTTGTGTCGCCCGAATATCATAATCGAGAAGAGTATGGTTAGTATGGACTTGGATTTCCGTTGCATGTGCCTTGCACCAGAGTATCTTCGGCATCTGACTCTTATCTCAAGGGATAGTTGGAATATACTGAAGTTTTTAGATAAATCTCCGGTTATTCATTTGACGGAAGGAGAGATTCGCCAATTCTGCCAATACTATGATTTGATTCGTGCCAAATTGATGTCTCCTCCTTTCCGGCATCAGAAAGAAGTGGTTGATGCACTGCTGGTTGCTTTTCTTTACGACTTTTTTAATGTATTGGATCGTTTCATCCAACTGGCTCCACCCAGTTATTCTTCCGGAGAAAAGCTTTTTCAGCGTTTCTTGGCACTGCTTACATCTTTGTCGCCAAAACCCAGAATGGTCTCTGCTTATGCCGAGCAATTATGCGTTACAGCGAAATATCTTACCTCTATTTGTAAGAAATATAGCGGTTATACAACGTCGGAACTGATAGATCAGTATGTGAATAAGGATATTCAGTACCTTTTGAAAAAGTCGGATATGAGTATCAAGGAGATCTCTGCTCAATTGGATTTCCCCAATATTTCGTTTTTCGGGAAATATGTCAGGAAGCATTTTGGGTTGTCCCCGAAAAACTATCGGGAGCAACTTCAGAAAGCGGATAAGTGAGAAAGGCTGTTTCAAAACAGCCCGTTAGCTTATTCCGGCTATCCGTTTGCATTTCCCGCTGATTTCCTGGATGTCCAGTCGGATGATTTCAGTGCGGTGGAATGATTTTTCCGCATATTTCCGGCCGATGATCTGGTCGTTGGGGGAGTATTTTCCCAAAAGCAATTCCAAAGCTTTCATTCGTTCTTCAGCCGACAACCCGGTATGTGCATGGCATTTGGCCACGATGCTTTGATAGGCTGTTGTAAACTGGTTCGATACGACTTGGGTTTTCCCGACAATGCAGAAGGAAACTTGGGGAATGGAAGCGATGCTCCGTAGTTTTCTTCCTTCCGGAGCGCAATGGATATAAATGCTTTCAGCTCCATCCCATACGTAATTGGCGGGAATTCCGTAGGCCTCACCTTCGGGAGAAACCATCGACAGGACGCCGTATTCGCCTTCCTGTAGCAAGGCAAGAGCTTCTTTCTCTTCCAATAACCGGTCTTGTCTTCTGACTAATGTATTGTTGTAAATCATAGGTCTTATATTACTTGTTGGAATAATATGTTTTCAGGATTTCTTTTTCCCGATCCATGTCAGCCGGTGCCAGATAGTTTCCAACGGGCCGCGTTTGAAGTGGCGGAACCACCAGTGGGCAAAGGCCAGTTGTAACAGGAAGAAAGTGATGCCAATCAGAAGGCTGTAGGTCGTTCCGCAATAGCGGTGCATCTCGAAGCCGTATCCGAAATAAATCAGACTGCCGATAATGGATTGGGAGACATAGTCGCTCAGACTCATCTTGCCGTAAGGAACAAGTATCTTTTGTATTTTCCCTTGGTTAATCCAGTAAAGCAAGAGGAATGCACTGACGATAACCAGCATGAATGCCAGGTTGTACCAGGAATTCCAAATGGTTTGCAGGGTGGTCTTCAGAAATGGATTTTCTGTTTGCGAATAAATGAAGTCTTTCAGATAGTAGAGGATAACTGCTGTCGGCAGGGCATAGATGCCTACACGCATCCAGAAATACAAGACTTTCTCGCGGGTGGCTTCAGTCAGCCGGAACAGTCCTTTTCTCCCTAAGAGCATTCCAATCATGAACAGGGAGGCTGTCTGGAAGACACGTCCATAACACCAGGCCCAATTTAAACTGGCCAGCTGGCCGGTGACAAAGTTTACTTTAATCATCTCCCAAAGCGAGTCTCCTCCCAACTGGGGATAAACATCACTTAAGGAATAGATCATTTGTTGTGGGTTGGCTTCCGGATTGATCAGGGCATAGATTACTTTACACCATTCCAGCGGTTGGAGCATCAGGATGAAGGCAATCCAGGCTACAACTTTGTCCGACAGATGCCTTACCGGGACCAATACAAATCCCAACAGGGCGTAAAGTACCAGAATTTCTCCGGGGAAAAACAACGCATTGATAAAACCGAATCCCAGCAGAAGCACTAACCGCCACATATAGCGGTTTCGGAAATCTTCTCCCCGTTTCTCGCAGTTGTGACTTTGCAGGTAGAATGTAAATCCGAAAAGCAGGGCGAAAATGGCATAGGCTTTGCCGGAGAAACAGAAGAACAGCAAATCCCACAGATGCTGGTCCAGACTTGCCAGCAGGGGCGAGTCTGTTTGGGGAAAAGAATAATAGTTGAAATGTTCGATATTGTGCAACAGGATGATTCCCATCACGGCAAAACCGCGCAGCGCATCAATGGCAAAAATACGTTCTTGGGGTGTTTGTAGGTTGTTTCCCATTTTAATCTGGTGCTTAATGATGTTTTTGATGATTTTAGGACAAAATTACGGAGAATCATCTATTTTTTCTCCCTCAACGTAAATTTGTTTAATGTTTACACTGAATATCTCAGTGGTGTCTTATTCCCGGGTCGAGATGATCAGGGAATAAGACTTTAATTTTTAATGATTGATAGTTAGTTGGTCAATCTCTTTTCCATCGTGGTCGTAGATGCGGATTTCCATCCGTTGTCCTTCTACTTTGGCTTTTAGGAGAGTGTTGTTTGAATTGACAATCAAGGGGAAGTTTACGCCCTCCTTGCCGGCATCGTTGCGGATGTATTTATGAAGGTGTCCGCACAGGTAAACATCGGGGTTGGCGGCATTGAGCAAGGGGATAAATTTGTTTTTGATGTCTATTTCGCCGTGCCAGCCGCCGAATGGGGGCATGTGGCAGACAATAACCTTGAACGGTGCGTTTTTGTAGAGGTCGCTCTGCAAGGCTGTCTTCAGCCATTCCGCTTGCTGGGTGCGGTAGTCGTCGTAATTGGTGATTCCGTAGTATTCCACGTCTGAGTCGGGTTTATCTTCTCCGCAATCAAGAACGACGAAGCAAACCGGGCCCTGACGGAACATATAGAACAGATCGTTTTCTTTCGGATTAAAATAATTCTGAAAGTAAGGGGCCATGGCTCCGCGCGTTTCGTGGTTGCCGCGGCAATAATACATCGGCAGGTTGCTGGCGAAAAGTTCCACGGCTTTGTCCATGAAGCCAGCAAACATCTGTTCTTCACTGTTTGAGATGGACACCATATCTCCATTGAAAAGAATAAGGTCAGTCATTTTCAAATCGCATTGTTTGATCAGACTTTCGAGCAGGTCGTTTTGTCCGTGGATATCGTTGACCATTGCAAAAGAAATCGTTTTCTTGGTGGCATTATTCGTGGTGAACGAGCATGCCGGTTTCGTGTAAACATCCGATGATGCCATCTCTCCATAGATAACTTTGAAACCTTCGTGTTTCAGTACTTCCTGGACGCAAACTCGGTAGCGGTAGCGTGTTCCCGGTTGCAATCCGGTCACTTTGAGGGTGTGGATGCGCGAGGTGTTCTTGATGCCGATTTTGGTGTCGTAAATCCGTGGCCGTTCCTGTGCATAAAAATGACTGTTGTCGTCCGGTGCCATCTCAACCCATCCGACAGATGGTTTGTCGGAAATCCAGACAATTGTAACTTCCTGTTCTCCCAGATTCTGCAGATAAGGTCCATGCAGGATTTTGATTTCCGCCAAGGCTGGTAGAATTGCCAACCATAACAGAAGCGTCAGCATTTTGAATTTAGTTTTCAT
>CALVFH010000072.1 GCA_944326775.1 uncultured Parabacteroides sp. | reverse complement strand
TGAGTGGTGCCACCAGGAATCGAACCGGGGACACAAGGATTTTCAGTCCTTTGCTCTACCAACTGAGCTATGGCACCTTTTCAGCAACCGTAACCGTTGTTGTTTCGATTACGGCTGCAAAGGTAGGAAGATTTTTTAAACTTGCAATAGGTTGGGAGGATTTTTTTTTGCAGAAATTTAAGACAGCGAATTCCAGCCTTGGGCCTTCAGTTCTACTTCTCCGCCGTCGCGACCTACGAGGTAATTGCCTAATTCGGGTTTTGTGATGTAGCCAATCACTTTGATTCCAGTCATTTCAGAAACCTTGTCATTGTCGGAGAGGGGCACGGTAAATAACAGTTCGTAATCTTCTCCGCCGTTGAGAGCCGCAGTTACCAAGTTCATGTTAAATTGTTCAGCCATCACAGCTGTCTGGTAATCGATGGGGATGCGGTCTTCATAGACGCGGCAACCTACATGGCTGGCTTTTGAAATATGCAGAAGTTCCGACGAAAGGCCATCCGAAATATCCATCATTGCAGTAGGTTGTATGCCGGCGTTATGGAGCATTTCGATGATGTCTTTCCGGGCTTCCGGCTTCAGCTGGCGTTCCAGAAGATATTCTTTGCCGGAGAAATCGGGGGTAAAATCTTTATCCCCGTTGAAGACACGTTTTTCGCGTTCAAGCAGTTGAAGGCCCATATAAGCTGCACCTAAATCACCGGATACGCAGATAAGGTCGGTTTCCCGGGCACCGCTCCGATAGACGATTTTTCCTTTTTCTCCTTCGCCCAGGCAGGTGATACTGATACATAATCCGGTGAGCGAAGCTGAAGTATCGCCTCCAACCAGGTCCACGCCATAGACATCGCAGGCCAGGCGAATGCCGCTGTATAATTCCTCCAAGTCTTCCACTGAGAAACGTTTTGAGATACCTATCGACACGGTAATCTGTTTCGGTTGTCCGTTCATGGCGTAGATATCCGAGAAATTTACTATGGCTGATTTATAGCCGAGATGTTTCAGGGGAACATAGGTGAGGTCAAAATGGATGCCTTCAAGCAGCAAATCAGTGGTCATGAGCACTTCTTTGTCACCATAGTCCATCACGGCCGCGTCATCGCCTACGCCCTGGAGCGTGCAGGCATTTTTTAATTCAATATCTTGAGTCAGGTGGCGAATCAATCCGAATTCGCCCAATGTCGCAATTTCTGTTCTTTTCATCCGATTATTTGTTTTAAATGTTTTACAAATTCATTTTCCCCATTTCCTAAAAAACGGATGGTGATGGGAATATAATAAAGGAAAGATTTTAGTGCCTCTGGCAACGAAGAAGTTGCCTGGAGGCGAGCCGCATCTTTCTCGGTTGTTACAATATACTTCTTTTTTGCCGTTATTTGTCGGAAGGCCGTTTCTATCCGCCGCAAGTCATGCGGGGAATAGTTGTGGTGATCCGGGAAAGGCATAGAGGTTATGTTTGGTGTGATCTTGCGTAATTTCTCTTCCAGTGGACGAGGATTAGCGATACCCGTAAGTAAGAGTACGCATCCTTGAGGTGGTATCATCCCTTGGGGAAGCTCGGATGCATGGTCCGGGAAGACGGGGAGAAACTTTCCGTATTCCAGAGTTGTCCCATAGAGGGCAGCTCCGTTTGTCCAAGGTCCCAGTTCGTGGCACAGGAGAGCTTGTGTTGTCTCTTCCATTGACGGAAGGCATTTCGTGATGATCACCGCATCAGCCCTTGCCGCTCCTTGTTTGGGTTCACGGAGGCGTCCTTCGGGTAATACGAAATCGCGTGAGAAGAGGCGGTGGCAATCCGTCAGGAGAATGGAAAATGCAGGTTTGACGTAACGGTGTTGGAAAGCATCATCAAGGATTACCACCTCGGGACGTAGGTCGGGAGGGAGGCTTAGCAGCTGTCGGATGCCTCGCCGGCGATTTGCATCAACAGCTACCAGAATATCGGGAAATTTCTGCCAGATTTGGAACGGTTCGTCCCCTAATTCGCGGGAGGTAATGTAGCAGTTTGCCAGTACGAAGCCGTGTGATTTTCGTCCGTATCCCCGGCTTAATACCGCCACGCGCCGTTCCGGTCGAAGCAGGCGGACGAGATATTCTACATGAGGCGTCTTTCCCGTTCCGCCTACGGCCAGGTTTCCTACACTGATGACAGGCACGGAAAAACGCTCGGAGGGCAGTATGCCCCAATCGAACAATTTATTTCGCAGAGTCATCAAGCTGCTGTAAATCCACGCCGCCGGACGCAACGCATGATAGAAATCTTTCATCATCTTTTCGTTTTGTTCGTGCAAAGATAGGCATCTTTAGCGTAAGTTTCTATCAAATTTCAAGAGTGGATGATTGATGGAACGCGCATTTTTGAGTGAAAAGTGGGTAAAATTGTGTATTTATTTTGTTGGTTTTTATGTTGACATATTCATTTATCTACAATCAGCCGGTACATTACGTGTCGGCTTCTTTTCTGGAGTTTATGAAATGGGAGATTGTATCTCCTCAGTTGCGTCTTTCTACGCAGAAAAATCATCGTTCCACCTGGAAATTGCTTCGGGCTTTCCGGTCAGAGATCTTGTTTACGGATATAGATTATGACTTTCTCCGTCATTTCGAGGCGTTTTTGTTAGGCCGGAATTACCGTTGCAATACGGTAGCCAAGCATTTGCGTCATCTGAAGCGTTACATTAACCTTGCTATTAATAAAGGGTTGATGGATCTCGGAGCTTATCCGTTTCGGAATTATAAAATCAAGTTGCAGGAAACTTCGCGGATTTATCTGACTCCTGGCGAGTTGTCGCGACTTGAACATTGCCACGTAAAGAGCTGTGCTCAGCGGCGGGTTCTTGATATGTTTTTGTTCTCCTGTTATACCGGATTGCGTTATTCAGACATAGTCCGTTTGGAGCAGGGACATTTCCAATGGATAAACCGGGAGCTTTGGTTAATCTATTCGATGCAGAAGACGGAGCGGACGGTTCGTTTGCCGCTCAATTTGCTTTTTGGGGGCCGTGCGGTCCGGATTTACGACCGTTATAGCCGTTTCTGCCGACAGACCCTATTCGGCATATCGCCTTCTTCCAATTCGAGCGTCAATAAGATTCTGAAAACGATTTGCAAAACGCTACGTATCGGCAAGTCGGTTTCTTTCCATGTCGCCCGCCATACCTGTGCGACCCTGTTATTATATGAAGGAGTGAACATTACGACAGTCCAGCGTCTGTTAGGGCACGGGTCGGTCCGCACAACAGAAATATATAGCCGGGTAATGGATATGACCGTTGTACGCGACCTGCAACGTGTCTGGAATCCGTAACCTTCCGCAATCATAGGATTTTGATAGAGCTTTTTCTTGATGAAAGGCAAAAATTGATAATCTCATGGATAATTTTAAAATCAGATGATTTTGGCAAAGCGATAGCAAATTATGCCGGAAAAGGGGGACAAATGTCGCTTGTGGCAGGAAAACGATAAAAATATTACAAGCAAAATGGCATTTTGAAATATTATTTTCATAAAAATGTAGGCGTAGAAATAAAATATTTTTACATAAGGTTCCTCTTTATTGATATTTTTCATAATTTTGCGGCGTTTTTCTCGGGAGGAGAACTATCAGAAGCCCGAAAAGAGGGCGAATAAATGGGTGAATAACTAAGTATGTTTAATAAATAAGTGTGTTTATGAAGAAAAAGTTTACTCTGGCTTCTCTCTGCCTGTTAATGGGTGTGGGAGCGGCAGTAGCACAGAACACCAAGGTGACAGGACACGTCGTAGATGAAACTGGCGAACCTGGTATTGGTGCATCTAGCGCAGTAAAAGGCACGCCAATCGGAACAGTTACCGATTTTGACGGTAACTTCGAACTGGATGTGCCGGCGGATGGTAAACAGTTAGAGATTTCCTACATTGGTATGGAAAAACAGACCATCGCGGTAGCTCCAAATGTGAGTGTGCTTTTGAAAACAGATACTCAGAACTTGGATGAGGTAGTCGTAACCGCTATGGGTATCAAACGTTCTGAGAAAGCTATCGGTTTCTCTGCCACAGCCGTGAGCGGTGAAGACCTTCAGGAAAAGCGTACGGGCGATATCGTTTCTGGTTTGGCAGGTAAGGTGGCCGGTGTGCAGATTTCTTCAGCTTCTTCCAACCCGGGAGCTTCCAATTCCGTTGTTATTCGTGGTATCAGTTCTTTGAGTGGTTCCAACCAGCCGTTGTATGTCATCGATGGGGTGCCCTTAAGCAATGATGCCAATTTCTCTGACGATGGTTTGAACTCAGGTTATGACTTCGGTAGCGGTGCAAATGCCGTCAACCCGAACGATGTGGCTTCAATGACCATCCTGAAAGGTGCAGCCGCAACCGCCCTTTACGGTAGCCGTGCTGCCAACGGTGTGATTTTGATTACGACCAAGAGCGGAGGTTCCAACCAAGGTATCGGCGTAACTTACAACGGCGGTATGCAATTTGAGAACGTGCTCCGTTTGCCGGAATTCCAGAACGAGTTCGGTATGGGTTCAGGTTCTTTGCATACGTTGATTGAAAACCAGAGCTACGGTCCGCGTTTCGACGGTTCGATGATGCCTTGGGGTAATATCTACAACAACTCTCAAAAGATTAAACCCTATCTGCCGATTGAAAATAATGTACGCGACTTCTTCAAGACGGGGCTCCGTTATTCGAACGACGTTGCCATCAACGGCGGTAACGACAAGGGTAACTATTATGCTTCTATCTCGCAGCAGAGCAACAACGGGATCATGCCGACCCGCGCGGATACTTACGACCGCTACACTTTCTCTATGCGCGGTAGCTATACGTTCGACAAATTGACGGTTTCTTCTTCTGTCAACTATTCTACTCAGAAGAACAACTTCGCTACAACCGGTCAGGGTCTGACGGCACTGAACTCTTTGTATCAGATTCCGCGTGATGTCAGCGTCATCGGTTTGAAAGACTTGGACGATCCGTTCAATACGAAAGATTATTACTTTACTCCTTACGGCGTTGCCAACCCTTATTACATCCTGGAAATGGGTAAGAACGTTTACCATTCAGACAAGACTTATGGTAAACTGGAAGCTTCTTATGAAATCCTGCCGGGCTTCAAGGCTACTTACCGCGCCGGTCTGGATGCTACGAACAGCGAACAGAAAATCGGTGTTCCGCAGATGATGGCTTCCGAAGGTACTCCGAACTACGGACAGTTGAACACGGAAGGTACCGTTCGTAAAGAAATGATCCGCCAGCGTGAAATCAACCACGATATGTTGTTCACTTACGACAAGGATCTTAAGGATTTCCATCTGAATGCGTTGGTCGGCTTGAACGTGAACGAACGTCAGTATTCTCGCCTGCGTTCTGAAATCCAGGGATTGAGCATCGATGAATGGTATAACGTAAGCAACTCTTCCGCTGCTCCGCAGACAGAAGAAGAGGAATGGAAACGCCGCCTGATCGGTGTCTTCGGACAGGTTGAATTGGGTTACAAGAGTATCGCTTACTTGACATTGACTGCCCGTAACGACTGGTCTTCTACGCTGCCGAAGGGCAACAACAGCTTCTTCTATCCGGGCGTAACCGGTAGCTTCGTCTTCACGGAACTCTTGCCTGAAGAAACGAAGGATTGGCTGACTTTCGGTAAGGTGCGTGTCGCTTGGGGTCAGACCGGTAACGATGCCGATGTGTATATGATCGACCCGTATTTCGCACAGACAGACGTAAGCCTGGGCTTCGGTAATATCGTTTTCCCGTTGAACGGTTTCAATGCCTTCACGGAATCAAATATCCTGGGTAACCCGAGCTTGAGTCCGGAAATCACGACGGAGTTTGAAGTGGGTGCCAACGTCAGCTTCTTCAACGGACGCTTGAGCATCGATGCCGCTTACTATAACCGTAAATCCGATAAGCAGATCTTCTCTTTGGATATGGACCCGGCAACCGGTTATTCTTCTCAGAACATCAACCTGGGTGAAATCGGAAACAAGGGCGTCGAACTCTTGGTGAGCGGTACCCCGATCCAGACACGTGATTTCTCTTGGGACATCACTTGGAACTTCACGAAGAACAACAGTAAAGTAATCAGCTTGCCGGAAGGTATGGGTGGTGAAGCTGTTATCTATGGTTTCAGTGGCGGTACCGGTCTGTATGCCATCGAAGGAATGCCTCTGGGTGTTTACAAGGCACAGGTGGCACAGCGCGACCCGAACGGCAACATCATCGTCAACGCTTCAACCGGTCTTCCTGAAAAGCAGTCTGACCTGAGCATTGTCGGCGATATGAACTACGATTATGAAATGGGTATCTCGACAACCTTCACGTATAAAGGATTCAGCCTCGGTGCCGACTTCGATATCCGTCAGGGCGGTCTGATGTTCTCGAATACCAAATCAATTTCTTACTTTACGGGTAATGCTATCCAGACAGCCTACAACGACCGTAACCCGTTCGTGATTCCGGGATCTGTCAACAAGGTGACGGATGCAAGCGGCAACGTCTCTTATGTAGAGAACGCTACGCCGGTATCTATGGCCAACGTAGGTAACTACTGGATTGACGGTGGCGACGAATTGGCTTCTGCCTTCCTGATTGACAAGTCTTACGTGAAATTGCGTTCGTTGACTTTCGGTTGGGATATGCCGAAATCCTGGTTTGAAGATTCGTTCTTCAAGAGCGTGAAACTTTCGCTCTTCGCTACGAACTTGTTCGTTTGGACGCCGTCGAGCAACACCTTCATCGATCCGGAAACTTCTTCATTCGGTAACGACCTGGAAGGCCGCTTCGGTGAATACCTGGCCAACCCGGCAACCCGCAAATATGGTTTCAACATCGCCGTTAAATTCTAATTTCTTTATCAGAGTAACAGAATATGAAAAAAATAATATTATCAGCAGCCTTACTGGCTACAACGTTGATGGGATGTAGTGATTATCTCGACATCAACCACAACCCCAACTATCCGGGGTCGGTATCAAACGACCTGCTGCTTCCGTCTGCCGAAGCATATATCGCAGGACGTGTAGGCGGCAACATGTTCAATTACGCCGGTTTCTTCAGTCAGTATTTCGAGCAAGCTCCGGATGCTTCGCAGTATCAGGATATCAGCGAATATCGTTTTACGATTGATATGTTCAGTAGCGATTACCGCTATCTCTATGCCGGTGCTTTGAAAGACTTGGAAGATATCCTCGTTCAGGCAGAAGCCGACGAAGCCTGGGGCGATTATTTCGTCGCTACCGTCCTGAAGGCTTATACCTACCAGACGCTGGTGGACCAGATGGACAAGGCTCCGTACAGCGAAGCCATGCAGGGTGCTTCCAACCCGATGCCGAAATGGGATAACGGCGAAGACATCTACGCCGACCTGCTGGTCAAGCTCGATGAAGCTGAAGCCAAGCTGAACGACGTTTCTTCCGTTCCGAACGACATGATCCTCGGCGGCGACCTCGAAGCCTGGAAGCAGTTTGGCAACGCTATGCGTCTCCGCCTCTTGATGCGCGGCTCGTTCGCCCAAGACAACAGTCAGGCTATCAAAGACCTGATCAACAAGGGCAACTTCTTTACGGGCGACATCGTGTTCGACAACTTCTCGGACGAAGCCAACAAACGTAACCCGTGGTACACGACCAACCGTGTGGAACTGGCCAACAACCACGTGGCAAGCTATCCGATTATTTCCTATATGAAGGCAACTTCCGACCCGCGTCTGGATGTTTGCTTCGCTCCGTCTGCCAATACCGGCACACAGGAAGGCGAAATCCCGGGCTCACGCCAGGCTACGGCCAACGACGGCAAGAAGCGCGGCGACTTCAGTACCCCGATTATCGGCGCCACGACACCGGTTTACCTCTATACGCAATCTGAACTTCAGTTCTTCCTGGCTGAGGCTTACCTCCGCTTCTTCAACGACGACGCCAAGGCTAAAGCGGCTTACGAAGCAGCTATCGATGCTAACTTCACAACCCGCGGCATCACTTCGGGCGGTTCTGTCCTCTATGCCGACGGCAAACCTTGTGCCTGGTCAACCGCAAGCGGTACGGAAGAAAAGCTGGCTTTGATCGGTAAGCAGAAATGGGCAGCCCTCTGCTGCATCAACCACGTGGAAAGCTGGGCCGAAATCCGTCGCCTGGGCTATCCGGAGCTGACTTCGGTTTCTACGAATACCATCTATTCGAACCCGACGGCGCTGACTGCCGGCGAACTGGTCAGCCCGCTGGTGAACCAGCTTGGTACCGGCTTGATCCAGCGTCTGTATTATCCGCAGACAGCCGTGAACCTGAACGACAATACGCCGGAACAGGCAGAGCTGAGCGACAAAGTTTGGTGGGATAAGAAATAAGGTTGTTTAATTACAGTGATTCCTAAATAGAATGAAAAAGATAATTTTGAGTTTAATGGTCTTCTGCAGCGCCCTGATGTTCTGGAGCTGTAGCGAAGATTCGCAAGATCCGTCGAAGGTTACCTATTATATTACTTATACGATGAACGGGGATGAGGTAACGACTATCCCGGTAGGCGGTACGTTCGATGACCCGGGCGTGGTGGCCATGGAAGGCGAAACCGACGTGACGGGCAGTGTTAAGGTAAGCAGCAATGTCGATACGGAAAATGTTGGCGTTTACACGGTGACTTATTCCGCTACGAACGTCGATGGTTTCGATAGCTCTGTCAGCCGCACGGTAGTGGTCTATGACCCGGCTATCACTACAAGTATGGCAGGTACTTACACCATCGATCCTTCTCAGAGCAACCGCAATGGTTCGGCTTATTCCAACAGCTTCACGGTAACGCTGACCGAACTGGCTGCCGGCGTTTACCAGGTGTCTGACTTCCTCGGCGGATGGTACGACCAGGGTTCCGGTTACGGTTCTTCTTATGCGGCCATCGGTTACTGCACGCTCAATGCCGACAACACCATCACGATGCTTTCATCGTCGGTAGCCGGCTGGGGCGATTCGCTGACTGCCCTGAACAATGCTTCCTACGACCCGGCTACAGGTACGGTGACTTGGGATGCTGATTATGCAGGTATGTTGTTTCACGTAGTTATGAACAAATAAAATTCGACAAGATGATGAAGAAATATATTTCAATGTTCTTTGCTGCAGCGGCGCTTTGCCTGACAAGCTGCGACAACGAGACCGAACCGGGGGGTACTTCGGTTGAGAAAATGGCCGGTGAATGGGTAGTTTCCTGGGAAACGCAGAACGCTGCCGGCGAATGGGAAGACGCCCTCGGCGGAAAGACGGTGGTCAGCACCTACAACACAGCTTCCAACGTGGATACGGAAATGTGGTTTGCCGACAACGCTACGGGTCAGGCCAACATCCTGATGACGCCGGTGAAGGTCCAGATCGATTATGCTGCCCGTACGTTCGAAACTTCCGGTGAAGTGACGCTGGAAGGTACCGGCTTCTTTGCCGACGCTCCGGCTACGCTGTCTATCACCGACGGCAAAATCCTGGAAGGTGCGGCAACGACTCCGCGCGGCATGGCTGCCGACAGCATCGTTTGCTTCATCAATGTGCAGGGCGACACAACTTATAAAGTTGCCGGTTTCCGCCGCACGGGATTCACGGAAGATGAGCCTTAATAGTAAAGTGTCATTATTATAACGTTAAAATCCATTCAATCTATGAGGGGGTGTATCGTGTGATACGATGCACCCCTCGTTTTTTTTTAATGACAGATGTAAATTGGTACTTCCCGGCCGGGATGAAGCAAATTACAGATGTATTTTGGCACTTCCCGACCGGAATCTGCCAATTTACATTTGTATTTTGGCATTTTCCGACCGGAATCTGGCAAAAAACGTTTGTATTTTGGCACTTCCCGGCCGGGATGTGGCATTTTACAGATGTATTTTGGCATTTCCCGACCGGGATGAGCCAATTTACATCTGTAGTTTAGGATTTTTAAGAAGGAAAGAGGTCAAACCGCACCTGCGGTTTTGAAGATCCCGGCCGGAAAGTGGCAAACCGCACCTGCGGTTTGGGGATTTTAAAACGATTTTAAACGGTGATGCCCATCTTGCGCATCAGGAAGCAGGCATTCATGTTTTGCGCCACACCCTCGCGGAGCTTGTAGGAAAACGTCAGTTCGTTGTCGCGGATGTCGGCCTCGAAGCGGTAATTCTTGATTTTTCCGGGAAATTCTCCTTCCAGCGTACCGAGCACCAAGTCGTGCGTGGCGATGATGCCGCAGCTTTGCAGGCCGACGAGCTGCTTCATCAGGGCGATGGAGCCCCGCTGCTTGTCGGCCGAGTTGGTGCCTTTCAGGATTTCGTCGAGGATGATGAACAGTTGCTCGCCGCGTTGCAGGCGGTCGATAATCATCTTCAGCCGCTTCAGTTCGGCAAAGAAATAGGATTCGTTTCCCGCCAGGGAGTCCGACGTGCGGAGGCTGGTGACCAGATGGGCGGGATAGACGGTCAGGCTTTCGGCGCAGACGGGGACGCCCACGCAAGCCAGCAGGTAGTTCACGCCTACGGTACGCAGGTAGGTGCTTTTCCCCGCCATGTTTGCCCCCGTGATGATGAGGAACCACGGGCAGCGGGGAATTTCCACGTCGTTTTTCACGCAGACATCGCGGCGGAGCAGGGGATGGCCCAGGTTTTTCCCTTCCATAATAAAATAATGTTCGGCGAGCCGGGGATAGCTGTAGTCCGGGTGGTTGAAGGCGAAGTTGCCTAAAGAGTAGTAGGCGTCGGCTTCGGCTAGGGCGTCGAGCCAGCGGGTGGTGTCTTCGCGGTGGCGCTGTTTCCATTGCTCGAGGGCGATGGCCTGGCGCGTGTCGCGGAGGTAGAGTATGTTCAGGATGAGCCCGGCGAGGCTGAAACGCTGGTTGAGGGCGCCGATATGCCGGGCGAGGGTCTGCAAGGAGTCGGAGGCTTTCCGCTCGCCGTTCCAGAATTTCCGGCGGATGGCCTGGAGCTCGGCGGCCTCGAACGACTCGTCTTCCAGCGTCCGGATCAGGTCGGAATAGGTGGCGAGGATGCGGTCGATTTTATCTACCTGGGCATAGAGCTTGGCGACTTGTCCGGCACGGGCATAGGCGGCGATAATCGCGACAACGGTGTAGATTCCGATCCACGACTGGGAGACGAAGCCGAGCTGGTTGCCTGCAATCAGGAGAATCCACAGCGAGGGCACTACCCAGAGCAGGATGCGCCAGACGCGGCTGTTCAGGAAAAAGGCCGTGCCTTCGCTCAGGCGGGCCAGGTTCCGGTAGTCTTCGCCTTTGCCCTGGGTCATTTTCCCTAAGGTATAGAAATGCTGGAAACGCTCGGGACGGGCGGCGAGCTCGCGGACGGCTGTCTGGCGGCGCAGGATGGCATCGGGCTGGTCGAGCGGAGCCTTGAACCAGGCGGCGAGCTTTTTCCGACCGCCGAAGGAGACGGTGCGGTTGAGCGATTGGAAAAGCGAGTGGTCCCCGAACAGGTCGAGGTCGAGCGCGAAGGAATGTTCGGGGTCAGTCTCTTCGGCCGCCCCGTCGAAATCGCTGAAGTCGTAGTCGAGGCCTTTCAGCTCGCTCCGGTTGAGCTGCAGCCGGGTTTCGGCATAGCTTCGTTTCGCGAACAGCTGGTTGTGTACCTTCATCAGGAGGGCAAACGGGAGGATGAAGGCGAGGGCGATGCCTGCCAGCACGCTCCAGCTCTGCTCGTGGAAAAGGTAGATGGCAACGGCGAGGCCGACCACCAGCAGCAGGCGGAACGTGCCCACCCAATAAATCCGCCGGCTCAATGCGTTGATTTCTGCTTGCAATGTCGTGCATTGCGTCTGGTAAAACCGGATAATTTCGTCCATGAGATGTTGTTTTGTTGATTTAGGTTGCAAACATAGGGAAAAAATCCTTTTCAGCCGGGAGAAGGTGCCTCTTTTGTCGAAAACTGCCAATTTATTTCGATATTCGGGAAGATTGCCCGGCAAATTCTGTCAAAATGGCTGAATGGGCTGACAAACATTTTCGGGCTTCCGGGAGCTCCCCCTTTGGCACACCATTTGCAGAAAAGAAAGTGAACCGCTCGAGAGAGCAGCAATGAAGGATCGGGAGGTTCAAGAGATAAACAAACTGAATAATAACAATAAAAAATATAAACATCATGGGAAAGATTATTGGAATCGACTTAGGTACAACAAACTCGTGTGTTGCCGTTTTGGAAGGTAACGAACCGGTTGTTATAGCAAACAGTGAAGGTAAAAGAACTACTCCTTCTATTGTTGCATTTGTGGAAGGTGGCGAACGTAAGGTGGGCGATCCGGCTAAACGTCAGGCAATCACCAACCCGCAGAAGACCATTTTCTCTATCAAACGTTTCATGGGTGAAACCTATGATCAGGTACAGAAAGAAATCGCACGTGTTCCGTATAAGGTAGTGCGTGGCGACAACAATACTCCGCGTGTTGACATCGACGGCCGTCTCTATACGCCGCAGGAAATTTCAGCAATGATTCTTCAGAAGATGAAGAAGACGGCTGAGGATTATCTGGGACAGGAAGTGACGGAGGCTGTGATCACGGTTCCGGCTTACTTCAGCGACGCCCAGCGTCAGGCTACGAAGGAAGCTGGCGAGATTGCCGGTCTGAATGTTCGCCGTATTGTCAACGAACCGACGGCTGCTGCCTTGGCTTACGGTTTGGACAAATCGAACAAGGATATGAAGATTGCCGTATTCGACTTGGGTGGTGGTACATTCGATATCTCTATCCTGGAGTTGGGTGACGGTGTGTTTGAAGTAAAATCAACCAATGGCGATACGCACCTGGGTGGTGATGACTTCGACCACGTAATTATCGACTGGCTGGCCGACGAGTTCCAGAAGGAAGAAGGCGTTGACTTGCGTCAGGACCCGATGGCTTTGCAACGCTTGAAGGAAGCTGCCGAAAAGGCGAAGATCGAATTGTCGAGCACAACGACTACGGAAATCAACTTGCCGTATATTATGCCGGTAAACGGTGTGCCTAAACACTTGGTTAAGACGTTGACCCGTGCAAAATTCGAACAGCTTTGCGATAGCTTGATCCAGGCTTGTATTCCTCCTTGCCAGCAGGCGTTGAAAGATGCCGGTCTGAGTACATCGGATATCAACGAAGTGATCTTGGTAGGTGGTTCTACCCGTATCCCGGCCGTTCAGGATATTGTCCAGAAGTTCTTTGGCAAGACTCCGTCGAAGGGTGTTAACCCGGATGAAGTGGTTGCCGTAGGTGCTGCCATTCAGGGTGGTGTCTTGACAGGTGAAGTGAAAGACGTGCTGTTGCTGGATGTAACTCCGCTGTCTTTGGGTATCGAAACCATGGGTGGCGTAATGACGAAGTTGATCGACGCCAACACGACCATCCCGACGAAGAAATCGGAAGTGTTCACGACTGCCGTTGATAACCAGCCGTCCGTAGAAATCCATGTATTGCAGGGCGAACGTCCTTTGGCAAAAGACAACAAGTCTATCGGTCGTTTCCACTTGGATGGAATTCCTGCCGCACAGCGTGGTGTGCCTCAGATTGAGGTGACTTTCGATATCGATGCCAACGGTATCCTGAATGTATCGGCTAAGGATAAAGGCACAGGCAAAGTCCAGAGTATCCGTATCGAAGCTTCCAGCGGTTTGAGCGAAGACGAAGTAAAACGGATGAAGGAAGAAGCTCAGGCAAATGCTGAAGCCGATAAGAAGGAAAAGGAACGCATCGACAAGCTGAACCAGGCTGACAGCATGATCTTCCAGACTGAGAAACAGTTGAAGGATCTGGGCGATAAGATTCCGGCCGACAAGAAAGCTCCGATTGAAGCTGCCTTGAATAAGCTGAAAGAAGCCCACAAAGCTCAGGATGTTGCCGCTTGTGATGCTGCCATGAATGAACTGAACAGCGTATTCCAGGCTGCAAGTCAGGAAATGTACAATGCTCAGAATGCACAGGGCGGCGCTCAGGCAGGAAATGCTCAGCCAAACAACAATGCTGGAAACAATAACGGCAAAGACAATGTGACGGATGTGGATTTTGAGGAAGTCAAATGATTTCGATAAGTAAATATATACTAAATCGCAAGCAAAAGTGTGCAGCTCAATGAGTTGCGCGCTTTTTGCGTTTATAGGGCTCACGGTTTATATGTGTTTTCTATGGGCTTTTTTATCTCTTATTTGCGACATATTTGCGACACGTCTTATTTGGCGATAAGATACAACTTAGATTGATATAAACCATTTATAACGAGAAGAATATGCCAAGAGGAAATTACACCATCCAAAGATGTTGCGAGGAGTGTGGTAAAATCTTTACTCCTTCCACATTGATGTCAAAGTATTGTAGCCCTGCTTGTTCCAAAAGAGCATACAAGAAAAGACAAATCGCAAAAGAGAAGGAAGCGATACGTCAAGCATTGATTAGACGAATACCATCCAGCAAAGGATATCTAACGGTTAAAGAAGCTATGCTGATTTACGGTATTAGTAAGGATGTACTTTATCGCATGATACGGCAAGGCTTGATACCGTCATATAATTTTGGTCAGCGTCAAACACGCCTTAGTCGACAATATATGGATGAACACTTCAAGGCAAAGACCGGAAGTAAAAAGAGAAAAAAGGAAGCCTTATCCTTTGAACCAAAAGATTGTTATACCATCGGAGAGATTGCTAAGAAATTTCATATCAATGATAGTAGTGTCTTTAAGCACATACGGCGTCATTCTATTCCCACACGTCAAATCGGTAATTATGTTTATGTCCCCAAATCTGAAATTGATAAATTATATAAGTCATTATGAAGAAAGCATTACCTAATACCAAAGTGACCGTCAAACTCAGGAAATCAAGATACAAAGAGGAATGGTATCTGATTATTGAGTCATACCCGGTTTATAAACGAGGTTCAACCAGAGCAAGCCGGGTTGTGGAATCCATCAACCGGACTATATCCACTCCCGTTTGGGACAAGTCATCCATCGCACGCATTTTGCCGGATGGAACATTCAACTATAAGCCTAAGCGTGATTTGAATGGAATTATCCAATGCCGTTCAACGATAGATCAAGAGGCTTGCATCTATGCCGACAATGTGCGTAAGTTGCGGC
>CALVFH010000071.1 GCA_944326775.1 uncultured Parabacteroides sp. | reverse complement strand
TTGCGTTTTCGTAGCGTTACGAAATCTTGAAAAATGATTTTTTGCGTTTTCGTAGCGTTACGAAATCTTGAAAAATGGTTTTTTGCGTTTTCGTAGCGTTACGAAATCTTGAAAAATGATTTTTCGTCTTTTCGTAGCCTTACGAAATTTTGAAAAATGGTTTTCCGCCTTTTCGTAACGGTACGAAAGTTATGGCAATGTTTTCGGAAGGTCTTTTACCAGGAAGGCATCTTGTTTCTTGACGGGGCTGACCGTGATGCTGCCGTTTTTATGCCGTTTGCAAATCAGGTAGTTGCGTTGCAGCGTTCGGGTCCTGAAACGGAAAATGTAGTTGGGGTTGAAATGGACGCCGTTGAAACGGACTTCGAAATGCAGGTGCTCCGTCGTGGCACGTCCCGTCCGGCCGGTCAGGGCAATCGGGGTGCCGGCTTTTACTTCGTCGCCCGGCTTTACCAGGTTTTTGGAATTGTGGCTATAGACCGTTTCCAGTCCGTTGTAATGTCGGATGACAATCACATTTCCATAAGCCGAATAGGGTTTGGCCATCCGGACAATCCCGTCGAAAGCGGCCACGATGGTGTCGTTGGGGCGGGTTTTGATGTCGGTACCCGAGTGGTAGCGTCTTTTTCCGCCGTAAGGGGAGATAACTTTTCCGCCCGGAAGCGGAAAGGCATAATCATCTGGCTGAATCAGGGTGAGGTCGATGATTTCGGTGTTCCCTTGGGCGAAACGCTGTGCGTCCTGGACGGCTATGTGATTGATTTCCCGAGAACTGAAATTTTTGGTAATTGCCTTGTGCGGCGAAAGAATCGTGTCGATGGAGGCTTTGGGGAGGATCAGCACAGGCTCTTCCCACGTGGGGATTTCGATTTCCGATTCCGGAAAATGTGCGGCCACGACAGGGATTTCCGCCGGGATTTCTGTCGGCGCAGGAGTGGGTTTGCAAGCTGGCAAACCGGCCAGAAGGCTGAGAAAACCGAGCGAGAAAAAAATCAGGCGATATGCTGTGCTGGAAATTTTCATGCGGCCAAAGTTAGAAAAAAGATGAGTTTGGCTGTCCCGTTTTACGCTTTCTTATTTTATCTATCCTTTCTTTTACGTTTGAATTTTTCAGAACGAAAATTTTCCTATAGCTCCGGGAATTTTACAGAAAAAACAGATTCAAAACGACCAAATAAAGTTTCGAAATAGACGAATCCTTTTTTTCTTAAAACGAAGAAAATAGGTCTGTTTGGTATCAATCTTATCAATTAAGGTTAAAAATACTGTTATTTGAAGATTCTACAATCTGAATATTGTAAATTTGCAACCGGCCATAGGAAAAAATAGGTAGAATAAAAAAGATGAAAGCCAATATTAAAAATAGAAATATGGATAAACAAATGTTGAGATTTACGATGACCCAGTTGAGGCGAGTAGCCTTAGGTGCAGTTGGAGTTACATTATTGACTGCCTGTGGGGGTCAAAGTGGTACGAAAATGGGTGATGATGAATTTACTGTGATGACTGTGAATGCGACATCAAGTGACCAGACGATGGCATACCCAGCTACAATCAAGGGAACTCAGGATATCGAAATCCGTCCTCAAGTTTCGGGGTTTGTAGTAAAATTGTGTGTAGATGAAGGTGCAACAGTTCGCAAGGGGCAGGCTATCTTTAAGATTGATGACACTCAGTATGCTGCGTCATACCGTCAGGCAGTAGCAGGAGTAAAGACCGCTGAAGCAAATGTGAACACCATGTCTTTGACTGAACAAAACAAGAAAATTCTTCACGAAAAAAAGATTATCAGTGATTTTGAATATCAGACGGCCATCAATAATCTGCTTTCAGCAGAAGCTGCGTTGGCTCAGGCTAATGCGCAATTGGTGAGCGCAAAGCAAAATTTGGATTTCTGTACTGTCACAAGTCCGTCTGATGGCGTAGTGGGAACTTTCCCGTATCGTGTAGGGGCGTTGGTGAGTCCGTCTATTACGGAACCGATGACTACGGTTTCCCAAATTGACAATATGTATGTCTATTTCTCAATGACTGAAAAAGAATTGTTGAACCTGACACGGGCGGGTGGAACTTTGGAAGAACAGTTGAAAAAGATGCCGGAAGTTCAGCTGCAGCTTGCCGATGGTTCTATGTATGAATTCAAAGGTAAAATTGATGCCGTCAGTGGCGTGATTGACCAGAGTACGGGATCTGTAAGCATGCGTGCCATCTTCCCGAATACAACCAATGTGTTGCGAAGCGGCGGTATGGCAAATGTCATTTTCCCATATGCTTTGGAGAATGTAATCGTTATTCCGCAGAATGCAACGGTTGAAATCCAGGACAAGAAGTTCGTTTATGTTTTGCAGCCAGACAGTACGGTGAAATATACGGAAATCCAGATTTCCCCGTTGAATGACGGACAGAACTTTATTGTTACGAAAGGATTGAATGATTCTGAAACGATTGTCACGGAAGGTGTTCAGCAGTTGTCCGATGGGCGTAAGATTGTCCCAATTTCCAAAGCCCAGCAAATAGCCAAATATCAGCAGGCATTAAAAGATCAGCGTGAAGGAAATTTGGCTACAGCCTTCAATTGATACATATTAAATAGTAATTAAGACAGAGAATGAAATTAGATAGATTTATTAACCGTCCGGTATTATCAACCGTTATTTCTATTTTGTTGGTAATCTTGGGTTGTATCGGCTTGGCGACTTTGCCTATTACCCAATATCCGGATATTGCACCTCCTACCATTTCGGTGAGTGCAACTTATACGGGAGCCAATGCACAAGCTGTGTTGAACTCTGTGATTTCTCCCTTGGAAGATCAGATTAATGGTGTAGAGAACATGATGTATATGAACTCTACAGCAACCAATAACGGTTCTGCTCGTATTACCGTTTATTTTAATCAGGGTACAGACCCGGATATGGCTCAGGTCAATGTGCAAAACCGTGTGACGCAAGCCCAAGGGTTGTTGCCGGCTGAAGTAACTCAAGTCGGTGTGACGACAATGAAACGTCAGACTTCCATGTTGATGGTATTCTCGTTGTATGATAAGGAGGATAAATATGACATTGAGTTTATTGAAAACTACGCAAGTATTAACTTGATTCCAGAGATCAAACGTGTGAAAGGAGTCGGTGATGCAAACGTGATGGGTACCGATTACTCCATGCGTATCTGGTTGAAGCCGGATGTGATGGCACAATATCAGTTGACGCCGAGCGATATCTCCGGTGTTTTGGCTGAGCAGAATATAGAAGCGGCCCCGGGTCAGTTTGGTGAGCGTGGTAATCAGTCTTTCCAATACACGATTCGTTATAAAGGACGTTTGTCTTCAACTACTGAATTTGAAGATATTGTTGTTAAGTCTCTTTCAAATGGTGAAGTTCTTCGTTTAGGAGATGTTGCTGATTTGGAATTAGGACGTTTAACTTATAACTTCAACAATACCGTCGATGGGCATAAAGGTATTTCTTGCGTTGTTTACCAGATGGCAGGAACAAATGCAACGGAGACTGTCGAGAATCTGGAAGAAGTGTTGGCTGAGTATGAAAAGCAACTTCCGGAGGGTATTGGTATCAATATCGCTATGACGACCAACGATTTCTTGTTCGCTTCTATTCATGAGGTAATCAAGACGTTGATTGAAGCCTTTATCTTGGTGTTCATTGTAGTGTATGTGTTCTTGCAGGATATGCGTTCTACATTAATTCCTACTATTGCCATTCCGGTAGCCTTGATTGCAACATTCTTTGCCCTGAAGGTTATTGGCTTTAGTTTGAATTTGCTGACGTTGTCTGCCTTGGTTTTGGCAATTGCCATAGTGGTCGATGATGCCATAGTCGTCGTGGAGGGAGTCCACGCAAAACTTGACCAGGGATATAAGTCCAGTAGGCAAGCGGCTATTGATGCGATGAGTGAATTAGGTGGTGCTATTGTTTCTATTACCTTGGTGATGATGTCTGTGTTCATTCCGGTAAGTTTTATGTCCGGTACAGCAGGAACTTTCTACCAGCAGTTTGGTTTGACGATGGCCTTTGCAATCGGTTTCTCCGCATTGAATGCCTTAACTCTTTCTCCGGCACTTTGTGCTATCTTGTTGAAGCCGCATGTGAAAGAAGGGGAAGAAGCTCCATCTTTGAAAGAGCGTGTCGGTGTAGCCATGAAGGAATCCCGTAAGATCATGATTCGTAGATACAGTGATGCTATTGGACGGTTGTTGCATCCGAGCATAACCATTCTCTTTACGGTTGTCGCTGTATTGGGTATGATTTTTGGAATGTTTAATTTCGGAGAGCATCCGTTCCTTACTATAGTCTTTGCTCTTATTGCGTTATTGGCATTTTTAGGCATGACTACCCAAAAGTTCAAAGACGCGTTTAATGCTTCATATGAAAAAATCTTGGAGAAATATAAGAAGACCGTACAGTTCTTTATTCAAAAGAAAGTACTATCTGCAATAGCTGTTATTGCTTCTATTGTCTTGTTGATATTCTTCATGAATACAACACCAACAGGTATGGTGCCTAATGAAGATACAGGAACAATCATGGGTGCAGTGACTTTGCCTCCAGGAACTTCTCAGGAACGTGCACGTGAGGTTTTGGCACAGGTAGATAGCTTGATTGCATCAGATCCAGCTGTTGCTTCGCGTACGGTGATTTCTGGTTTTAGCTTTATTGGTAGTGGTCAGGGACCTTCATATGGTTCTATCATTATCAAGTTGAAGGATTGGGAAGAACGTTCTTTAGCTCAAAGTTCGGATATAGTTGTTGCCACGTTGTTCATGCGTTCGCAGAAGCTGTTTAAAGATGCTCAGGTATTGTTCTTCGCTCCGCCAATGATTCCGGGTTATTCAATTTCTACAGATATTGAATTGAATATGCAGGATAAAACGGGTGGAGATTTGAATCACTTTTTCGATGTGGTTAATTCTTATACAGCCGCTTTGGAGGCTCGTCCGGAAATTAATTCTGCCCGTACAAATTTTAATCCAAGTTTCCCCCAATATCAAATCGATATTGATGCAGCAGCTTGTAAGAAGGCGGGTATTAGCCCAAGTGACATTTTAACAACTATGCAAGGTTACTTTGGAGGTATTTATGCTTCTAACTTCAATAGTTTTGGTAAGATGTATCGTGTGATGATTCAGGCAGAACCGGAAGCTACCAAGAATTTGGAATCGTTGAATCGTATTAAAGTTCGTGGTAGTGATGGCGAGATGGCTCCGATTACGCAGTTTGCTTCATTCAAGAAAATCTATGGTCCGGATGTGATTACTCGTTTTAATCTATATACCTCTATTCAGGTTATGGTTTCTCCGGCTGCAGGTTATACCTCAGGACAAGCATTGCAGGCTATTGAAGAGGTGGCAAATCAGAATTTGCCGGCCGGTTTTGACTATGAATTAGGTGGTATGGCACGTGAAGAGGCTCAAACGACCAATACAACTGCGATCATCTTCCTTTTGTGTTTAGTATTCGTTTATCTGTTGCTGAGTGCTCAGTATGAAAGTTACATGTTGCCGTTGGCTGTATTGCTTTCTATTCCGTTTGGTTTGCTGGGAAGCTTCTTATTTGTCAATGGTATGAATTCTTTGGGAAGTATTCCTGCATTGAAGATGATCATGGGATCAATGTCAAACGATATTTATATGCAAATTGCATTAATTATGTTGATGGGTCTGTTGGCAAAGAATGCCATTTTGATTGTTGAGTTCGCTCTAGATCGTCGTAAGATGGGTATGAGCCTGACTTGGGCTGCTGTGTTAGGTGCTGGTGCTCGTTTACGTCCTATCTTGATGACCTCTTTGGCTATGATTATCGGTTTGCTTCCGTTGATGTTTGCCTTTGGTGTAGGAGCTCACGGTAACCGTACGTTGGGTGCTTCTGCTATCGGTGGTATGTTAATTGGTATGATATGCCAGATATTTATTGTTCCGGCATTGTTCGTTGCTTTCCAATATCTACAGGAAAAGATTAAACCGCTTGAATGGACGGATTTGGATAACAGCGATATGAATACGGAAATAGAACAATATGCACATAGTAGCCACAAGAATGATAAGAATGATAAGGATGAAAAATAGAAATATATTTTACATGGTGTGTGCAACTGCCTTATTGAGCAGTTGCCACATTTACAAGGCATATGATCGTCCGGAAGAGATAACGGCCGACGGTATTTACCGTGACCCGATATCGCAGACTGATACCTTGGCGGTTTCTGATACGACAAATATGGGAAATCTGCCGTGGCAGGAAATCTTCCAAGATCCTAAATTGCAGGTTTTGATAGAAGAAGGGTTGGCAAACAATGTTGATATGCAGGCAGCTATTCTTCGGGTAGAAGAGGCAAAGGTGTTGCTGACTTCAGCTCGTCTTTCTTTCTTGCCTTCCATTAATTTTAACCCTCAAGGGACAATAACGAAGATGGGTGAAAGTGGTTATGTAAAAGCTTATTCCACACCTTTGTCGGCCAGTTGGGAGGTTGATTTGTTTGGTAAACTGTTGAATGCAAGTCGCAGTCAGAAGGTGGCTTATTTGCAGAGCGAATATTCCTGTCAGGCTGTACGTTCGCAGATTATTTGCGGTATAGCGAATATGTATTATACTTTGTTGATGCTCGACCGTCAGGTAGAGATTACAGCTGAGAATGTGGCTATCAATAAAGAGAATGTTCGTGCGATGGAGGCCATGAAGATTGCAGGAATGACGACAGAAGCTGCTGTTGCTCAAAGTCGGGCCGTTTATCATCAGGTAGAAGCCTCCTTGATTGATTTAAAACGTCAGGTTCGCGAAACGGAGAATGCTTTGTCGGTTTTACTGGCAAAAGCTCCGCAGACAATAGATCGTGGTACATTGGATGAGCAAGTAGTTCCCGAAGATTTGACAGTAGGTGTTCCTTTACAGCTTTTAGCAAATCGCCCGGATGTGAGAGTTGCTGAAATGACGCTTGCTAGTGCTTATTATTCGACAAATCAAGCTCGTGCTGCTTTTTATCCTGGTATTAATCTTACCGCAACAGGCAGTTGGACGAATGGCTCAGGTGTTTCGATTTCGAATCCAGGTGATTTTATGTTCCAGGCATTGGCTTCTTTGGCACAGCCGATTTTCAACAATGGTAAGTTGATTGCTAATTTGAAAGTTTCGAAAGCTGAAGAAAAGATAGCCAAGATGAACTATCAGCAGACTATTTTGGAGGCTGGTCAGGAAGTAAGTGATGCTTTACATCTTTACGACGCGACGAACAAACGCTTGATACAAGACCGTCAGCAAGTAGAACAGTTGGAAAAAGCTTCTGTATATACAAAAGATCTTTTCCAAAGTGGAGATGCTACTTATTTAGAGGTATTGACTGCACAACAAAGTCTTCTGAGTGCCCAATTAACGGAAGTTTCTGATAATGTACAGCGTATGCAAGCTGTGATCAGTTTGTATAGTGCATTGGGAGGAGGAAGATAGAATGAAGAGTATGAAGGGTTGAGAACGGGAATGTCGGAGACGTTCGCTTCTCAATTCTTCATTTTTTATCTCATTAATTAATTCTTAAATTTTTAAATTATGATTAGTCCATTAGCTTATGTAGATTCAAGCGCTAAGTTGGGAAACAATGTAATAGTTCACCCATTTGCTTATATTGATAAGAATGTAGAAATAGGTGATAATTGCGAGATTATGCCTTATGCAAGTGTATTGAGCGGTACTCGTATGGGATCTCATAATCGTGTTTTCCAACATGCGGTGTTGGCGGCAGAGCCTCAAGATTTCAAGTATAAAGGAGGAGACACCTTATTGGTCATTGGTGATAACAATGTAATCCGTGAAAATGTGGTTATTAATCGGGCGACAACGGCCGAAGGAAAGACCGAGATTGGTGATGGGAATTTTCTTCATGAAGGTGTCCATATTTCGCATGATACAAAGATTTCCAATAATTGTGTTTTAGGATATGGTAGTAAGGTATCGGGCAACTGTCTTTTGGAAGATTGTGTTGTTTTTGGCGGTAATATTTTGGTAAGTCAGGGTTGTCGCGTAGGTGCTTGGTCGATGATTCAGACGGGTTGTCGTTTTCGTCGTGATGTTCCTCCGTTTATTATTGCGGCAAAGGAACCGACCACTTATTATGGCGTTAATGCATATATTTTGGAGCATGAAGGCTTTGGAGAGAAAATTATTAAGCATATTGGTCATGCTTACCGTATTATTTACCAAGGAAATGCCAGTTTATTTGATGCCTTGTTGATGATTCGCAATCAGGTACCGATGAGCGATGAGATAGAACACATTATCAAGTTTATCGAAAATTCAAAATTGGGTATTATTCAAGGATAAACAAGCGATATCTATATAAAGAAAAAGGTTGTGTCAGAGAATCAGAAGTTCTGCACAACCTTTTATATTATGTAATAAATAGAGATTAGTCTCTATTGGCAAAATACTTCATGAACTGTACGCGTTCATACATGGCTGGATTGGCAATGTTCGCATAGCTCAGTTTGCCCCGAAACTCATCAATCGATTCGAAATTGGATTGATGCATCCATTCTTCCATGCAGGTCAGCACCTGCGAAATGATTTCAGCTCCATGCGTATAGATAGCGCTGCACATCTGTACGGCTGAGGCTCCGGCCAAGATACATTTGATAACATCTTCCCAGTCGTGCACACCCGTTGAAGATGCAATGCTGATGCCCGGTACTTTTCCGGCTACCACAGCTGTCCATCGTATAGTGTCGCTTAAATCAGAATGATGGCTGAATACTTGTCCGGAAACAAGCTGCATTGAATTGATATCAATATCCGGTTGATAAAAACGATTGAACATCACGACTCCATCCGCTCCGTTAGCTTTCAAAATATTGACCAACGCCGGAATATTTCCGATGAATTTACCAATCTTGATAATAATAGGAATGGAGACAGCTTCTTTTACCTGACGTAAAATGCGGATATACGTATTATAAATGTCTTCGCAATTATGAGTCAATTCTGTTTCCAGGAAAAACACATTCAGTTCCAATGCATCAGCCCCTGCCAGCTCTATCTGTTTGGCAAAATCAATCCACGAATCCGCCTTGTAGCAGTTTATACTGGCGATAACAGGGATAGAACAGAGCTCCTTTGTCTTCTGAATAATTTCCAGATAGTTGTTGACTTGATGCGTACGAGCATAAGCACGGATATAATCTTCCGCTTCCGGGTAATATTCGTTTTGCATCAATTGGTCTCCGTGCATCTCTATTTGTTCTTCGAATAACGATTTCAATACGATTGCGCCTGCACCAGCTTTGTCGTATTCTTTGTTGCGTTCCGGATTGATAGTCAATCCGGAACTGCCTACGATAATCGGGTTACGGAGGGTAAGCCCAGCGTATTTAGTTTTTAAGTCTATCATGTCAGATTTATTTTTAACACCACACAAAAATAAGTAAATATTTATTTCGCCGCAATAAGTTAATAGCTAAAATGATAACTTTAATATTGGCGTTCACCAAAAATATCGGTTCCAATACGTACCATTGTGCTGCCTTCCTCAATGGCGATGTGATAATCATGGCTCATTCCCATCGACAAATCCTTAAATTCCGGTTGGTTGGCGAAATAATGTTCTTTCAGTTCGTGGAAGAGCGATGACAATCTCCGGAACTCCGAACGCACACGCTCCATATCGTCAGTAAAAGTTGCCATTCCCATCAATCCGCCGATTTGCACATGACGCAAGTTTGAGAGATCGGAGTCCAGCAGTGTGCGGCATTCATCCGGCGTCAAACCATGCTTGGTCTCTTCTTCCGCCACATGTATTTCCAGCAAGACACGGATGATACGTCCGTGTTTCTCTGCTTGTTTGTTGACTTCCTGCAACAACTTGAGTGAATCTATGCTATGGATGGTATGGATAAAGGGGGCAATATCCTTTACTTTGTTGGTCTGGAGCGTCCCGATGAAGTGCCACTCGATATCTTTGGGCAGTACTTTCTCCTTGGCAACAAGTTCCTGCGCACGGCTTTCGCCGAAAATCCGCTGGCCTGCTTCATAGGCCTCCATGAGAGCCTCGGCAGGATGGAACTTGGAGACAGCCACCAGCGTCACGTTTGCGGGCAGTGACGCTTTGATTTTCTGGATGTGTTCAGCAATATTATTCATTTGTTATACTGATTTTTCTTCAGCAGCTTTCTTTTGCTCGGCTATCAGTTCTTCTCCCGATTTCGGTTCGGAGGGGATCCGGTTCGCATCGAAGGGGAAGACATCCATCAGGGCAGTTTCAGCCACCGACGCAATTAGATAATCGGAAAGAGTTCCTTTCATGCCCTCTTCCAGGACAGCGATTGCTTCCTTCAGTGTGCAAGCCTGCGCCAGCATTTGGGCTGCCGTTTTCTTCTCGGCACCACTTTTCTCGTCGAGGGTGATGAAATATATCTTGAATTTGTAATAACGGTCTCCATTTTCATTGAAGAACAGCTCTGAGATACGGGCGCGTTTGATATCCGTTACTGTAAACTCGCCCGAAATGTATGGCCGGATCTCTTCAATGATGCGGGTCTCCGCTTCCGTAAACGAGAGCGCATCGACCAGATAGGGTTCCGTTACTTTCTTTTGCATTCCATTTTCGAGTACCTTTTCGTAAGATACTTTGCATTCAAACCAATTATGCATGTCCTTATTTTTTGATAACTATTAATTCACGCAAAAGTAGGGTTTATTCAGCAATTAGGCAAATATTTTTTAGCCGCTCCGCGAGAGGGGAAAAGAGGGGAGTGCAGGCCTGATACGAGCAACGCGGGTGACAAGGACAATCCGGATTCGTGATCAAATCCGTCTTTATCCGCGTCATCCGCGTTGTTATGTTATCAGCAGGCTGGAATCAGTTCTGGTCTTTCAAGATTACGTCGTGCGCGCCTCCTTCAACGATACTGGTCGAAGAGACAAGCGTAATCTTCGCATTCTGTTGCAGGTCTTTGATGGTGATGGAACCGCAGCTGCACATCGTCGCCTTAATCTTGCCCAGTGTCGTAGCCAGGTTGTCTTTCATCTTTCCTGCATACGGAACGTAGCTATCTACACCTTCCTCGAACTTCAGCGATTCGCTTCCGCCCATATCGTAGCGTTGCCAGTTCTTCGCACGATTGGAACCTTCGCCCCAATATTCCTTCACGAAGCTGTTTCCAATCTTCAGTTTCTTGGTCGGCGACTCATCGAAGCGTGCAAAGTAGCGTCCCATCATCAAGAAATCGGCTCCCATTGCCAACGCCAGCACCATGTGGTAGTCATGCACCAATCCACCGTCGCTGCAGATAGGAATATACTCTCCCGTAACCCGGAAATGCTCGTCGCGAGCCTGTGCCACGTCAATCAGCGCCGTAGCCTGTCCGCGTCCGATACCTTTCTGCTCACGCGTGATGCAGATAGAGCCGCCACCGATACCTACCTTGATAAAATCGGCTCCGGCAGCCGCCAGATAGTCGAATCCTTCCTTATCCACGATATTTCCGGCACCTACCAGCACGCTGTCTCCGTAGTTTTCCTTAATCCAACGGAGCGTGTCGGACTGCCATTCCGAATAACCGTCTGAAGAATCGATGCAAAGCACATCCACTCCGGCTTCCACCAGTGCAGGAACGCGTTCTTTGAAGTCGCGCGTATTAATACCGGCGCCCACCATCAGCGTTTTGTCCTTGCCCGACAGCTCGTAGGGATTTTGGCGGTGGCTATCGTAGTCTTTACGGAATACGAAATATTGTAAGTTCTGATTTGTATCGATGATCGGGAGCGTATTCAGCTTATGTTCCCAAATAATCTGGTTGGCTTCAGACAGGGTGATTCCCAGTTCCCCCACAATCAGTTTGGCGAAAGGCGTCATGAAATCTTTGATCTTCATGTCGTGCGGATCCTTCTCCGCGCGGTAATCGCGGCTTGTCACCATACCCAGCAATTTTCCGTTAGGCGTACCATCCTCGGTGATACCGATTGTTGAGTGTCCCGTTCTCCGTACAAGCTCCAAAACGTCGGCGAGCGTGTTCTCCGGCGTCAGATTAGAGTCGCTGATTACGAATCCCGCCTTGAATTTCTTTACTTTACGCACCATCTCAGCCTGGCTCGCGATTGGCTGCGAACCGAAGATGAAAGAAAGACCCCCGTTGCGGGCTAATTCGATAGCCAGTTCCGGGCCGGATACCGACTGCATGATTGCCGACACGAACGGAATGTTCATTTCGATTCTCGACTTTTCTCCAGCTTTGAACTTGACCAGAGGAGTTTTGAGTGACACGTTACCCGGTTGGCATTCCTTCGTCGTCAGGCCAGGAATAAGCAAGTATTCACCAAAAGTTCTTGATACATCGTTTAAGTAAATTGCCATAAGAGTCTATTTAAATTTAATGTGCAAAAGTACAAAAAATCCTCGATTCTCAGTATTCCCGATCACAATAATAGTCGATCATCCGCAGAATTGCGCGTTGGCAAACCGGACAGAACGCCTTCAGGTCGTTCATCATGCAACTCTGCTTGGGGCGGTAGATTCCCTTTGAAACATAGCCGCCTCCCTCATAGACTCCCAAGAGCTCCTGATTCTCCGGCGTGGCAGGCGTGGGGACAGGTGTTGTCGCGTCGAGCATGTCTTTCCATTTGCTGCCGAAGTCCTTCAGCGTGGTGATATTGGGTTCCCATGGCTCGTAGTCGAGGTTATAGAACTCTGAATAGGCCACTTCAGAGCTGTAGTATTCGTCGCCAAGCCCCGCGAAGCTGTGCCCGAACTCATGCGTGAACACTTCCGGTGTCTTGGGATGTCCGGCGGTGCCACAAGCATAGAAGTTGTACATCCCGCCGCCGCCGTAGGTATCGGCATTGATGAGGAGGAAGATCGCGTCGGTCGGCACGTTCCAGACTGCATCGCGTATCGGCTTCATATCCTGCGTAGTCAGGTAACGATCGACGCCGAAGGTATAATAGCCCGTGTTGAGTGCCGTATTCTTGTAGATGCCTTTCCCGGAATAGTCCGTGCCCGACTCTTCCGAGTCGATGGCGACCGCCCAGACATTGAAGTCCTGCCGCCGCTGGTCGTAGGGAGCCGTCTTGAACAGCGCTTCCGCGAACCTGTGGGCATCGGCGATGAACTTGTCCTCTTCTTCCGCCGTATAGCCCTCAGCCACGAAGACGAGGTCCACCTTTTCCGTCGGGTCGCCGTTCTGCTGGATGGCTACCACCCGGTTTTCCTTCAGTTTGCCCCGGTCGATGAAGATACTCTTCGGATCGACTTCCGTTTTCATCAGCGGGTAGAACTTCATATCCTTCCGGTCGCGTGCCGTAATTTCTACGATGACGTTCTGCTTCGGGTAGGGGATAGACGCACTGTTGTTCCACGACTGGCTCTCGTGCTTGGCCGGCTCCGTCGTGCGCCATTCCTCGAAGAGCGTGTTGAAGCCTCGCGAATAGATCAGTTGGTTGCTGGCCTTGTCATATACATTAATATAATAGCCCCCATATTGGAACTTATCGATCAGATTATGCTTCGGCCCGCTCCAAACCGGCTCCTCGCGGAGCTGCTGGATAGCTGCCGACTGCGTTTCCGCGTTTCCGCTCAGGGCGAAATCCACGCGCAAGCTCTTGTTTTCAAAATACTGGTCGAAAGTAGGCGTCTGCGCCGCGGCCGAGAGCGAGAGCAGGGCGGCAGCAGCCGAAAGTAAAAGCATCTTTTTCATGTTATAGCTGAATTTTCATCATATTTCGGGGAAGGTCGGCGATGCCGGCCCCACTTATTCGGTGGTTGGCCGGTCGTCTCCCTCTTCTTCTTCTTTTTTCTTGGCGTTGATGGTATCGCGGCGTGTTGAAATCTGCCCTTGACGGTCCATCTGCCCATTCACTTTGTCGATAAAATCGCTGTAAGGCGCTTCTCCGTTGAAGATTACCGAAGCATTGACCACTTGGGCCAGGCTGCGGTAGGCCGTTTCGGCTTCCTGCCGCGCTTGCTTGACGATTCCTTTCGTCCGCGCCCCTGCTATCGCTGCCCGCTCCTGGTCGGCCTCTTCAAACGAGGCTTGCAGGGCGGCCAGCTTATCGTACCATGGCGAAATCCCGGATTGCGTTTTGTCGTCAGAGTCGAGCGCCTCAATATCTGCCAACAGATTGTGTAAGACACCGCTCTCCTCGCTTTGCGCCAGCGAGGTAGGATCTCCGTACTTGTCGAATATTTTCCAAACCTCGGCCGAAGCCGCTGCGATCGTCGCGGTGGGATGTGCTGTCATGGCACGAGCATACGCGTTCATTTCCCTCCATGTCGTATCGCGCTGTGAATCCAAAGCTGCTGCCTTGGCCGAGGCTGGGTTTTCGTCCGAATCCTTCAAGGAAGAATCGAACTGTTCAAATTTCTCATTGAAAGTCTCCATGGCTGCGTCGAGATTGGGCGAAGCCCCCGTTGCGCTGCGTGCCGAGAGACTACTGATTGACGGGCCATCCGGTTCATCACTTTCTGAGACCGGAAGCGACGTCATGGCTTCTTTCACAAATTTCAGAAAGCCGAAACATTCTTCGGTGTGGAGCTTCGTGAGCCCCCATTTTTCAATCTGCTTCATGCGGTGATTAGATTTTTAAATTAATACAGTCCCAAAGGTAGTGTTTTTTTTTATTTAGAGGTCTTATTGCAAGAAAAAATTACCGCAGACAGCATTTCTGGAAGATTTTTAGCCCTGACAGAATTCTTTGTCAGCAGTTACGGAGAATTTTTAGCGCCGTCGGAGGCTCCGCCAGCACTTACGGAAGATTTTTAGTGCCGTCGGAGGCTCCGCCAGCGGTTACGGAGAATTTTTAGCACTGTCGGAGGCTCCGCCAGCACTTACGGAAGATTTTTAGTGCTGTCGGAGGGTGTTGTCAGCAGTCGCGGAGAATTTTTAGTGCTGGCGGAGCCTCTTTTTACCCCTTCTTCCTCTCCGCATCTACCTCGCCATCCTGCTTTTCCGCTTCCGGCAGCTCAGCGCGAAGTAAAAGATATAGACAAAAGCCAGCAAAGGGACGATGAAGCCGTAGGCCATCACGTCGGCGCCAATCCAACCCATCAGCATGGGACTGAATGCGCCGCCGGCAACCCCCATCACGATGTACGACGACGCTCGCTTCGTGTGCACGCCCATCCCTTCCAGCCCCAAGGCAAAGATGGTGGGAAACATGATCGACATGAAGAAGAACG
>CALVFH010000070.1 GCA_944326775.1 uncultured Parabacteroides sp. | reverse complement strand
TTAGAGATTATGAAAAAGCATTTATGTCTTGTTGCGCTTCTCTTGGCAAGCGCATTTACAGCCTGCACGCAGGACGAGGATATCGCCGTGCAGCGAGTGAACAATGAAAGTCCGGTCAGTATGCGGACAAGTGTGGTAAACCGTGAAGAAGTCTCTATCGCGGACATTTCCCAGATTTCCGCGAACTTCTGGGCAAAGCAAGCGGGCGAGGGCGTGATGACGAAATCCTCCGCCCCGAAATCCATTCGGGAAATCCAGCCCATCCTGAACGAGGCCGGGACGGATACGCTGGCTTTCGCCGTGAACTATGCCAACAATGGCGGGTACATCCTCGTGAGCGGGACGCGCGATTATTATCCCATCTTGGCGTATTCCGACGAAGGGCAGTTTGAGACCGACAAATCTCGGCGCGCTCCCGGCATCGATGTCATGTTGTCGGAATACGAAGTGGGGATGGCCTTCCACCCGGACAGCGCAAGTTGCGCCTACTTCAATTTCTGGGAAGAACTGCAACCGACTTCTTTGCAAAGCGCGGCGCAGCTGATGGCGGCGAATACGGCTCGGGCCGGGCAGGACTATTTCCAATATGTAGAGGAATGTATTGGGGAATGGAAAGCTGATGGGTATGAAGTCTATTCTTTGAGCGGAGGAAATATTGGATTACCAGCAGATATTTATGAGGATTGGTATAATACGGCAGTTGATAGAACTTCTAGTAATAGTGCAGATTTTTCTTTGAAGGCGTTTTTGCTGAGGAAGAATGTGAGGACGCAGTATGAATCTAAGTTACCTCGTATGACGACGCGGTGGGGACAAGGTGAGCCTTATAATTACAATTTACCATTAGTCAATGGGCAGCGTCCTTTGGCTGGATGTGTAACAATAGCAGTTGCTCAGATTATGAAATACCATAAATACCCGACCCATTACAATTGGAATGCGATGAATAACATTGAAACACCAAGTACCAATTGGTCTTATACGGCGAATCTTATAAAAGATGTGGCGGATGCTGTTGATGCGGATCTGGGAGTAACTGAATCTCCAGCCTCTATAGGCAATGCAAGAGATGCGTTAGTCAATGAATTTGGTTATTCCTCGGATGCAAAAATTATAGACCATTTATTTGGAGATACACATTATTCTTTGAATACTTATGGTGTTGTTTTGATGACTGGAATTAGGATTGATGAAGAGGGAGAGAGAAAAGGTCATGCTTGGGTATGCGATGGTTATAAAACTGATTATTATAAGACAGAATATCTTCTAATGGTTATACCTTCTGAAACTGGATATTTTTATGAACAAGAGGGCTCTTATATAAAGAATGGTTCTAATTATTCTTATTCACATATAAATTGGGGATGGGATGGAAGTTCAGATAATTGGTATTTGGATGATAATCTTGTCGTTGGAAATAGAAACTATAAATATGATAGGAAAGACATAATAAATATTCATCCAAGATAATATGAAAACATTTCTATATTCCTTATTATTAATAATATTCGTCCTTTCTGCTTGTGAGGATGAAGTTTTGATAGGGACTGATACGCCCATCAATCCCGAGCGGAATGAGGCGACTATCGGGGCCGAGGGCGGAACGCTTTCCATCAAGACGGAAACTACTTTCTGGTTGCGCTATATTTATGAATATGAAGATGGCGTAGAAAAGCAATCGATTTTCAATGAGTTGGAAGGCGAGGAGGAACCGTTGCATTTTCGAAAGGTAATGACCGGCGATTGGTATCAAGTGGAAGAGCGGGAAAAAGAGGTCTATTTCGAAATTGCGCCGAATGAAACGGGCAAGGAGCGGGCTATCAAGGTGGAAATTCAAAGTGGTAATGCTTTTGACCGAATAACGGTAACCCAAACGGCGGATTAGTTATAGGCAGGGGGGCGATTGTCTCCCCGCCTATCCTTTATATATTAAAGTAAAGACTTATGAAAACATTCATTTATTACCTATTAATCCTGTTTGCCTTCGTCGCCTGTCAAGAAGAAAATCTGGAGGGGAAGGCGGAGCCCATCAATCCCGAGCGGAACGAGGCGACTATCGGAGCCGAGGGCGGAACGATTTCCATCAAGACAGAAACGGATTTTCGTCTTTCTTCTTTATTTGTGTCGGTAGGAGGAGTGGAAGTTGATACCTTAATCAATGTTTATAATGATTCGATCCGGGATTTTCCGCAAGTTCTGGCGGGCGACTGGTTCCGCGTGGAGCATCGGACAAAGGAAGTCTATTTTGAAATCGAACCGAATGAGTCTGAGTTAATCCGAGAGTTATCGTTGGCTATCCAGCGGGGCGATGCCGGGGCTTATATAACCGTTACCCAGACGGCAGATTAATATCGGCGGGGAGTCCGGACGGGGCTTCCCGCTTTATTTTCAAAAGTGGAATAATCTGATAGAAATCCGGGAATATTTTTCTCAAGAACGCTTGCCGGAATAAAAAATATACCTACCTTTGCACCGCAAAAAATATTACTCACAATAAATTAAAAGAGCATTTATGAACAATTACGAAACCGTTTTCATTTTGACTCCCGTTTTGTCTGACGCACAGATGAAGGAAGCGGTAGAGAAATTCACAACCCTGCTGAAAGAACAAGGTGCAGAAATTGTGAATGAAGAAAACTGGGGCTTGCGTAAGCTGGCTTATCCAATCGAAAAGAAATCGACAGGTTTCTATCAGTTGATTGAATTCAAGGCTGCCCCGTCAGTTATTGCCACTCTGGAAATAAACTTCCGCCGTGACGAACGAGTTATCCGTTTCTTGACTTTCCGTCAAGACAAGTATGCAGCAGAATATGCCGCCAAGAGAAGAAGTTTAAGAGCATCTAAAGAAACAAAGGAGAATTAATTATGGCTATTACACAATCAGAAATCAGATATTTGACTCCGCCTTCAGTTGACGTAAAGAAGAAGAAATATTGCCGCTTCAAAAAGAATGGCATCAAGTATATCGACTATAAAGACCCGGAATTCCTGAAGAAATTCCTGAACGAGCAGGGTAAGATCCTTCCCCGCCGTATCACCGGTACTTCTTGGAAGTTCCAGCGTCGTGTGGCTCAGGCTGTAAAGCGTGCTCGTCACTTGGCTTTGCTTCCTTACGTAACAGATTTGATGAAATAATTAAAAAGAGGAGACAGAATATGCAAGTTATTTTGAAAGAAGATGTAACTAATTTAGGTTACAAAGACGATATCGTAACGGTGAAAGACGGTTACGGACGTAACTTTCTAATCCCCACGGGTAAGGCAGTTATCGCATCTGAATCTGCCAAGAAGATGCTGGCAGAAAACCTCAAGCAGCGTGCCCATAAGTTGGCTAAAATCAAGGCTGATGCTGAAGAATTGGCTGCCAAGCTGAAAGATGTCGCACTGACTATCGGTGCCAAGACAAGTTCTACCGGTACCATCTTCGGTTCCGTAAGCAACATCCAGATTGCTGAAGAGCTGGCTAAGAAAGGTTTTGATATCGACCGCAAGATTATCTACCTGAAAGAAGCCGTGAAGGAAGTGGGCAACTATACCGCTACGTTGAAGCTCCACAAGGAAGTTTCGGTTGAAATTCCTTTTGAGGTAGTTTCTGAATAAGAGTTTTTTTGAAGGTTAATAAATAGGAGGGAGTCGTCTCGAAGTGATTTTGAGGCGGCTCTCATTTTTTTGGCTCCTCCGGGGCCTGTCCCGCCTTTTTTCGCTTCTCCCCGTAAAAAATCTTTTAGGAAAAGCTGCACCGTTCAAAATAATTTCTATCTTTGCCCCTGTGATAGTATTAAAATATATTATTAATCCATAAAACCACGTTATTATGGCGCAAGAAGAAAAGATCATTTTGAACGCGGATTTGTATGACAATCCGCTGACTGCGCGCAAAGGCGACTATGTGGCCAAACCGCGCATCACGGGCACCCTTTACAACGAAGAAATCGCAGCCCGTTTCGTGAACGAACGCTCGGAATTCCGTCCGGAAACCATCGTGAACATCCTCGACGTGTGCGACCAGCTCAAAGCGAAAGCCATCGCCGAGGGCAAGAGTGTGGTCGATGGCGTGGGCGAGTATCTTATCTCCATCCAGGGCGCTTTCGAGGGGGAGGCCGCCCAGTTTGACCCTGAAGAGCACTCGCTCACCGTGAATTACAAGATGGGCAAAACCCTCCGCGACATCCTGGAGAACCAGGTGGTGGTGCAAACCAACGGCGCGGCGACGGTCGGCCCGATCATCAACAACGTGGAAGACACGAGGACGAAGACCCTCAACGCGCAGCTCAGCCCGAACGGCGTCCTGGTCATCAGCGGCTCGAACCTCAAGATTGCAGGCGACAGCGAGGACAACGGCGTTTACTTCGTCCCCGTCAGCGGCGGCGAGCCGGTGAAGGCCGAGTATATCGCCATCAACAAGCCTTCGCAATTGGTGGTGCAAGTCCCCAACTTGTCGGACGGGAAGTATCAGGTGAGGGTGACGACGCAGTACAGCACAGGCTCCGTTTTGACGAAACTACCTCGTTCGTTCGACTATTTTGTTGAGCTTCAGGTAGGTGACTCTGAAGACGACTCTGATGGGCCGTCTATCAGCTAATCCTTTGTTTTCACGGGGGTAATCGAACCGCTCGCACGGCACTCGTCGAACCGCTCGCACGGCACTCATCGAACCGCCCGCACGGCGGTCGTCGAACCGAGCGTACGGCACACATCGAACCGCTCGGTTCGATGACCTCCGTGAAACTTGATTCATCAAAATGGCTAATCCGATTTTTTTAACATAAGATGCGTTTCGTATATATCAATGTTTGGGGCTGCCCCAAGGCGGACTACGATGTCGGTCTGCAGCGGGGCAGCCTCTTTTTTCATCTCCCTCTCCCAGCCGCCACCCCTTTTTTTGCAACCGACAATTATTCGTAATCATAGGGTTTGTAACAAAGAATTTTTATCTTTGCAAGCAATAACTCTTACATATTTATATCATGATCTACACAAACCGATTTTGGAATCACGGGGCGTATGCCCTTTTGGCTGCCTGCCTGCTGGCATCGTGCAACCAGTCTGGTGAGAAACATTCCCTCAACATAAGCGTGCAAGGCGATACGTTGGCAATCATCCGTATAGAGAATCCGCAGAAGTACTTGTTGCTCCCGATAGAGGAGGCTTCGGCGGAGGGGCGGGTGCGCCTCGACACGGGGAGCCCGGCCGACGTGGATATGGATGTTCGCCTGGCGCGGGACAAGGTGGACTATTTCGTTCCCTTCGAATTGCCTGCCGGGGCGAAGGAAGCGACGGTGCTGGTGCGCGGAGTGGCGAAAGGCAGCCTTTGCTGGAAGGAAATGCAGTTGGCTGATACTTTCGATACGTCGAATACCGATTATTTCCGCCCGTTGTACCATCATACGCCGGCCTACGGCTGGATGAACGACCCCAACGGCCTGGTCTATAAGGACGGGGAATATCACCTGTATTATCAGCACAATCCCTATGGCTCGATGTGGGGAAACATGCACTGGGGGCATTCCGTGAGCCGCGACCTGGTGCATTGGGAGCCGCAACCCGTAGCCCTTGACCGCGATACGCTGGGACAGATCTTCTCCGGGAGCGCGGTGGTCGATTCGCTGAACACGGCCGGCTTCGGTGCGGGGGCCATCGTGGCTTTCTACACTTCGGCAAGCGATAAGAACGGGCAGATCCAATGCCTGGCCTACAGCAATGACAACGGAAGAACGTTTACAAAATACGAACAGAACCCGGTGCTGGTGCCTTTCGACGGTCTCCGCGATTTCCGCGACCCGAAGGTGTTCTGGTATGCCCCGGACAAGAAATGGGTGATGGTGGTTTCGGCCGATAAGGAGATGCGCTTCTATTCTTCGCCGAACCTGAAGGACTGGACGTACATGAGCGGCTTCGGCGAGGGCTATGGCGTGCAGCCCAACCAGTTTGAGTGCCCGGACTTTGTGGAGATGCCGGTCGATGGCAATCCGGATAAGAAGAAGTGGGTGCTGATAGTCAATGTGAATCCGGGCTGCTATTTCGGTGGTTCCGCGACGGAATATTTTACGGGCGATTTCGACGGGATGAAGTTTACCTGCGACACTCCGCCCGAGACCGTCAAGTGGATGGATTGGGGGAAAGACCATTATGCTACGGTCTGCTTTTCGAACACGGGCGACCGTGTGATTGCCGTTCCCTGGATGTCGAACTGGCAATATGCGAACCAGGTGCCGACCCAGCAGTTCCGCAGTGCCAACGGCTTGCCGCGCGAGTTGAGCCTCTTTACGGAAGACGGGGAGGTTTATATGGCTTCGGCTCCGGTCGAAGAGCTGGAGTCGCTCCGACAGGAAGGACGGGACTGGGGCACGTTCCATCTCTCGAGCGCACCGCAGAAGGTGGATACCTTGATGGCAAACAACACTGGGGCTTACGAGCTTGACCTTTCCTTCAAACTCGGCTCTGCCTCGATAGCCGGTTTCAATCTGGTGAACAGCCAGGGCGAGAAGGTGAAGATTTATCTTGACAAGAAGAACAACCGGGTGGTGATGGACCGCACGGAAAGCGGCGAAACGGCCTTTGGGGAAAAGGGGACGGTTCATGCGAAGGAGAATCACGACCGCCGCAAGACGTTGTCCGTGAATTACCAGAATGATTTTGCTCTCGGGACCTGGGCGCCGTTGCCTAAAGGAGGAGACACCTACCATCTGCGTATCTACGTTGATAAGTGTTCCGTCGAGCTTTTCCTGAATGGAGGCAAGGTAGCCATGACGAACCTTGTTTTCCCCTCAGAACCTTACAACTCCTTGGAGCTTTTCTCGGAAGGAGGGAATGCAGAAGTTAAACTGACGAGTTATCCATTGAATGTGTGATAACCGATAAAACTATAATTTGTTAGAAGATGAAGATAAAAAAGAAACCTGTTGTCGTCGGTATCGGCGAATTGCTTTGGGATGTACTGCCTACCGGGAAACGTGCCGGAGGAGCTCCTGTTAATTTTGTGTTTCATGCCACTCAGCTTGGAGCTGAAGGTTATGCGATTAGTGCGGTAGGCAATGATTTGGCCGGTTCGGAAATCCTTCAGGAGCTGGACCGCAACGGTATCGGGCATTGCATTAGCCGGGTGGACTATCCAACCGGGAATGTGCTGGTCGAACTGAAGGATGGCATCCCTACCTATAATATTGTAGAGGGTGTGGCTTGGGACCATATCCCTCTGACTGATGAGGCGATTGCCATCATGAAGCGTGCGGATGCGGTTTGTTTCGGGACGTTGGCGCAGCGTAATCCCGATTCGCGCCAGACGCTGATGTCGCTTCTCGACTATGCGCCGGAATCGGCCTTGCGCTTTTTCGATATCAATATCCGCCAGCATTACTATTCGGAGGAGCTTATCCGCGATTTGCTTGAAAAGGCGAATGTCTTCAAGCTGAATGACGAGGAGCTGGAGATGTTCCGCCCCATGTTCCATCTGGAAGGCGATGAGGATTCCTGCTGCCGCCAGATCTTGGAGAAAAACAACCTGCGCTATTTAGTGCTGACGGCCGGAAGCCGCTATAGCAAGATCTATGCCCCAGACAAGATGTCGATGCTGCCGACGCCGAAAGTGAAGGTGGTCGATACGGTAGGGGCCGGCGATTCTTTCTCCGGTGCATTCGTTTGCTCTATCCTGAAAGGGAAATCGCTGGAGGAAGCCCATCAGTGTGCGGTGGAAACGGCCGCCTATGTCTGCACGCAGGAAGGAGCATGGCCTTCAAGAGCTAAGGGTTGAAAGGAATCCTGACATCTGATTTGTGATTCGTAACTTGTTACTTTTATAACTTGTAAAGTGGATAAAAAATTTCTTTTGGCGATAATACCCATCATGCTGGCCTTCTTTGCGATGGGGTTTGTCGATTTGGTCGGCATCGCCACCAACTACGTGAAGGCTGATTTTGGGCTTTCAGATACGATGGCCAACTTGTTCCCGTCGATGGTCTTCTTCTGGTTCCTGGTCTTTTCCGTGCCGACGGGAATGCTGATGAACCGGATTGGACAGAAAAAGACGGTGCTGTTGAGCTTGATTGTTACCGTTTTGGCATTGCTTTTACCGCTGACGTATTATTCGTTTGCTTCGATGCTTGTGTCATTTTCTTTGCTTGGCATCGGGAATACGTTGATGCAGGTATCTCTTAATCCCCTGCTGTCGAATATTGTGAGCGGAGAGCGTTTAGCCAGTTCGCTGACATTCGGTCAGTTTGTTAAAGCTATCGCGTCGTTCCTTGCACCGATTATAGCAGGGTGGGCCGCAATAACCTTTGGCAACTGGCGGGTGCTGTTCCTGATCTTCTTGGCTATAGGCGTGGCTGCTTTTATCATTCTGGCGATTACGGAAGTGCATGAGCCGGATAACCGGGGAGAACGGAGCTCGACTTTTGGCGATTGTTTTGCGTTATTGGCAGACCGTGTGGTTTTGCTGTCCTTTATAGGAATTGTTTGCCATGTAGGGATTGATGTCGGACTGAATACGACGGCACCGAAACTGCTTATCGAACGACTTGATATGACGTTGGCGGAAGCCGGTTTTGCTACGAGCGTCTATTTCCTGTTTCGTACAATCGGGTGCTTTAGCGGAGCTTTCTTCCTGGCTCGCTATGCGATGAAACATGTCTTTCTGGTCAGCGTGCTGATGATGGCTGCAGGTATCGGAGGACTGTTTATTCTTGATTCGTTGATGGCACATTACGTATGTATTGCTTTGGTCGGCATGGGCAATTCAAATGTTTTTTCAATGATGTTTTCCCGGGCTTTATTGCATTTGCCAGACCGGAAGAACGAAGTTTCAGGTTTGATGATTATGGGCCTTTTCGGAGGTACTATTTTCCCGTTGTTGATGGGTGTTGCCAGCGACTGGTTGCATTCTCAGGTGGGGGCTGTTTCTGTGATGGCAGTAGGTGTCATCTATTTGCTGGCGCTCATTCCAGTTGTGCGGAAAGAGAGTTAGCATTCAGGAATCAATTTCTTCGCCAGAGACAATCCCATTCATGATGGCGTAAAACGTTAGTCCGGATACGGTCTTGATACCCAGTTTAGCCGTAATGTTTTTTCGGTGGGAGAGGACCGTATTAAGACTAATGTTGAGATGGTCGGCAATTTCTTTATTGGTACTGCCTCGGACAATTTCTTGGAGTACATTGATTTCGCGGGCAGAAAGCTCTTTGCTTCCTTCGAAAGTAGGTGTAGAAACCTGGCTGTCGGATGTCAGGACAGGCTGGAGGATTTCAATGAGGGTCTCCATATTTCCCTGGGAAGGCAAAAGAAGTGAGGAGGTGTTTGTGAGTGAAGGTTTGGCTTCGTGAATCAGGATGAACGTTTTGCTACGCCGAAGAAGAAAGTAATCGAGATTGCTTGCATAAGTATCGGCATCCGTAAAGTAGAAATCGAAGCTGTCGGTGTCTTTGGCAAACTGTAGGAATGAGGAAAAACGTCGGGTTGCAAACTGAGGAAAGTAGTCCGAAAGGAGGCTGTAAAGTCCCAGTTGTTGCAACGTGTCGGTAAGGATGATGGCGATTTGTCTATTCCGGTTCATGAATATAGCGGGTTAGGGATTGCAGAGAGTTTCCATCGTAGAAACCATTGGTTCTAAGATGCGGTAACGTATGCGGTTATGCTGCTTGATGTCTTTTTCCAAACTGCTGATGGCAAAAATGACCGCATAACAGAGGTTGTCGTTGTAATTCCCTGAAAGATGTTTGACCATGATGCGTTTCAGGTCTGCTAATAAGGCTTCAATTTGATCATCTACACTTTCAGCAGAGGGCAGGAGAAAACCTCTTTCCGTGTCGATGTCAGGATTGGTAGCCAGTTTTCTACTTAACTCCAGGCAATAGGGAAACCATTGTTCATCATCTTTTCGGATACGGCAAAGCAGTTTTTCTTTAAATGAAGCGAAAAAGCGTCCTATCAAAGTTAATGTAGGATTTCCTGCACTCATGGAAAGAAATGATTTGAGATGTCGTTCTATGTTGGGAAGTTGATACTGTTCGTAGTAGTGATTGGTTTTTGTTAGGTAGTCAATAATTTGAGACAGGTGGAATGTCCGCAGTTTTTTTTCCGGGAAATATTCTTCGTTCAGAAATGTATTGATGACGGTGAGCAGGAAGTCTGTGTCCACATCATGTTCTTCACAGATTTCCGCAACCGATTTATCGCCCAATCCTAATCGGATTCCCAATCGGTTAAGAACAGGAATGAGCGAGGTGTATTCTTCTACGACCTCGCTCATTTGCATATTGGAATAGATTAATGGCATAGGCTTATTTGCTTAAGCTTCTTCCCATTGCTTTTTAATCAGCTCGACAGCTTTTGTGATGGCTGTTGCACGGTCTTCGCTTTGGCATCCGCATTCAAAACTGATATACTTATTATATCCGAGAGCCTTTAACCCTTTGAAACCATCCACATAGTTATCAGCATCGCCATCTTCACCCGGCATACTGCGGCGTTTTAGACTGGCAATGTGTACATGTTGCAGATATTCTCCGGCAGAAAGGAAGGCTCCCATATCGGAAGTTTCTTCCCAACTCATGTGCCAGAAGTCGCCCATGCAACGAACACCCGGGTTGTTAATATCACGGCACAGAGACGCAGCATCAGCAACCAGGCGAAGATAAAATGCTTCTTTACGGTTCAACGGTTCAAAGATGACTGTCGTGCCATGTTCAGCCGCGTAAGTACCCATTTCGTTGAACTGTTCGCAGAGAAAGTCGCGCGTTTCTTGAGTATGAGGCATTACCGGAGTCTGATGATTGAAAGCCGGTACGATGATGACGCCTACAGAGCCCAACTCCCCAGCAGCTGCAATGATTTCTTTCATAGTGTCCATGCATTGCTTTCTTACTTCAGGTTGGGTAGAAAGGATGAAACCTTTGAAGCCGGCACAGATTGCGCTTACTTTGATACTTCTCCCGTTCAGGGCTTTCTTGAATTCGTCAACGCGCTTGGCCAAGTCTCCTCCGCCCGGTTCGATACCGACGAAACCTAACTTCTCCATGAAGTCGAGTTTATCGTTGAGGTTTTCTCCCGGAGCTACACCTTCCTGCAGAGAGAGATTGAGCATTGCCGAATCTTTATAAGGGATACCCTTGATCTTCGTTTCTTGCGGGACTGCAGTCTGTTGCTGGGCATTGTTGCAGGAAGCCAACAAAGAGCTTCCTCCAACAAGTGCTGCACCAGACAAAGCAGATTTCAGGAAATTCCGTCTATCTAACATAGTCTTTTCAATTATTTTTTGTCAATAGGTTTGCCGGGAACAGGAACAGTGAAACCGCTCATGTCCATTTTACCTAAATTCAAATCTTTTGGTGTATAATCCAAAGCAGAAGCTGTCATGGCATCCCAAGTTGTTTCGGCACCTGTATAAGCAGATTCACGACCCATAATGGCAGCCATATTGGCAACAGCTGTTTCAGTAGCCTGCTGGATAGGTTTCTTTCCACGGATGCAGTTGATCCAGTTTACATGTTCCAACGTATAGGGGTCGGTCTGTTTGTACTGAGTCTTTTCTGCTTCTGCATCGTATTTCCAGATAACATTGCCTGCGAGGTCTTTGATTTCCATTGTTGAACTATCCCAAGAACCTTTTGTTCCTTGGATAAATTCACTGACATTGTTGGCACAACCATCGATTTGACGGCACATACTGTGTAAATGGATGCCGTTTTCCATGGTGAAATCTACGCTGAAGTTATCGTATTGGTCTCCTGTCAGACGACGCTGGCGAGAACCGAAACCTACAGCTTTAACGGGTTTCAATCCACTGAACCAAGTGAAGACATCGATATTGTGGACATGCTGTTCAACAATGTGGTCTCCTGACAACCATTTCCAGTTAACCCAGTCTTTGATCATCCATTCACAGTCGCTCCAGCCTGCTTGACGTTCACGATACCACAACATGTTCTGGTTCCAGTAAACGATACCTCCGGTGATTTCACCAATCAAACCTTCCATCACTTTCTTGTAAGACTCAACGTAGCTGCGCTGATGGTGACGCTGTGTACCTGTAATAACGCACAATCCTTTAGCTTCGGCCTGTTTGGCTGTAGCCATAATGGTCCGATAACCAACCGGGTCAACACAGATCGGTTTTTCCAAGAAAGAATGTTTGCCTTTTTCTGTAGCATATTGGAAATGTACCGGACGGAATACAGGAGGAGTTGCGATAATAACTACATCCACACCACTATCGATAACTTGTTTGTAGGCTTCCAAACCTACGAAGCGTTTTTCTGCAGGGATATCTATGTTTTTTTCTTTCTTCAGTTTGTCTGCCAGTTCATCTACTCTTTCCTGGAAAGTATCGCCTAAAGCTGTAATCGTAACACCGTTGGCTGCATTCAAAAAGTTGAAAGCAGCACCAGATCCACGACCACCACAACCGATAACACCTGCTTTCAGTTCCTGACCATCACTTGCCATATCCGGTAATTCAGGAACATAATAACTTCCGGGTTCTTTTAACGGTTTAGTTGCGTTGCTAGCACTTTCACCACCACCACAAGATGTTAATACACTTGCTGTACCTGTACCCATTGCGCCAAGTGCGCCTGCCATTACTGAACTTTTCAGAAATGTTCTTCTGCTGATTCCGTTTTCTTTTTTCATGATATAAACTGTTTATTAAGCTGCAATAATGAATTTATTTAACTAGTTTATTTTATTTGTTTTCATATTCGCATACCACGCGGAAGCCAATACCTTTGATGTCTGAATACCACCAGATACTTTTAGGTTGCTGTGGGTCTGTTTTTAACCATGCGTCGTGCTGTGTGCATCCACGAGCTGCGCAGCGGACATCTGCTGCATCGGAGGTGTAGTTTCCTCCACGTACAACCCATTCAGTTCCTTCTGTTACCAATGGATCGGTTACGTTATCCCCACTCTTTTTGTAAGCTTCCGGATCGTATTTATCCGCACAATATTCCATTACATTTCCCAACATGTTTTTCAAGCCGAAAGGATTAGCCTTTACTACTTCCGGTTCTTGGGTCTTGTTTTGGCTGTTTTTAGCATAAATCACATAAGAACTGATGCTGTCTGTCTTCGCTTCGAAGAATTTACGCCAAAAACCCTGATCTGAAAAATCAGCCGGTTCACCGCTGAAGAAGTAAGGTGTTTCCGTACCTCCTCGTGCTGCATATTCCCATTCCGCTTCTGTAGGAAGACGGTATTTCTTTCCGGTTTTTTTAGATAGCCATTGACAGAAAGTTTCCGCGGCATAGTGTGTCATAGTAATAGCCGGACGGTCTCCACTGCCCCAACCTTGATCAGGAAAACCAAATGGAGGTGTCGGCCCTGATATGGCATCTACATTGGGATCGCTGTTGTTGGCATAAACCTCTTCAGGCGGTGTACGTCCTTCGCTCATGGTGTTTCCATAGAATGCCCAATACTGATCCCATGTAACTTCCACTTCAGCCATGAAGAATGGTTTAACGCTGACGGTACGTACCGGAGATTCATCCTCTTTATGAAAATCTTCATTTTCAGGGCTACCCATTTTGAATGTTCCGCCCGGTATTGCTTTCATATTGAATGATACTGCAGTTCCCGGAATACACTCGGTATAGTCAGAGAACGATGTGATCGGTGTTGCTTCTTTATAGAAAGCAGACGTATCGATTGTTGCTGATGCCATTCCCGGGATTCCTGTCATTTTGGCATGGTTGTAATTCGGATTATAGTGCCCTGCATCCAAATGGCAGCTGATACATTGAAGATCTAATTTCTTTTCATTGTCTTCATAATATAGATGAGCTGTGATGCCATCGTTGGTAATTCCTTCGGGGAATAAGTTCTGATGGCAATCCTTACAGGATTCATTTGGAATATATTTTATCGCATGCTCCAACTCTGATTTTTGATCCCAGTTAAAGTCGGCACTATCTTTTGTAAGAAAAGACCACGCATCTGTTAGCCCGAGTTTCAGCTTGGCTGAATAATGAGCCCAAGTTTGACTCTGGGGCGGAAGATGACAATCTACACAATGGGTCAGTACGCCACTTCCATTGTTTACATGCTTCGAAAGTTTCCAACTATCGTAAACATGCGGGTGTACGTGACACATCATACAAGATTCATCTGATGAAAAGTAAACAGAGGTCTTATAAGCACCAATCATAATGCCGGCACCTAAGCAAACGCCCAGTCCCAACATAAATTTCTTTGTAGTAAAGAAGTTCTTTCCCTTCTTGTAATGTCCAGAACTATTCATTGTCATGCACAAATGTCTTTAATGGTATTTCTACTTAGTAAAAATCGGGAATAAAAGTACTCATTTCCTTAAAAAGGAAAAAAGATTTTACTCCCGATTTTCTAAAAGTGGTTCTAATTTTGTTTTTTTAAGCTATATTCCCTTCCTTATAGGGCATTTTGAATGGGTCGAATCGTAAATGTGAAAGAATAATCCCCATACGGTATGCGATATTGAGGTAGAGGAATTGCTCCCCAACTGTTCACACAAGCCAGACCACTTTGTACTTTGTCGATCGTCATATTTACATAATCCACTTTAGGTATTTGCGGAGCATGGCGTTGATCTTTTTCAAGACCCTCATCCAATGACTCGATCGAGTAATTCAAAGCAGAGGCTGTAAAAGGTGCTTCGCCGACAATTTGAATGCCGTTGCCTCCAATGGTCGTTTGGTTCCACCAACGAATGTCTGTTTTGCTTCCAGTCTCTTGCGGACGGATGTACGGGTGGAATTGTTCTTCAACCGTCTGGCGATATTTCCCAATGAAGGTGGCATGGTTGCGGTCTGCATAGTTTTCAATAGGTCCTCTGCCATAGTAAAGAATGTGGGCGAGATCTTTATTGACTTTCAGTTGCATACCGAAACGGAACATGTCGGCTACTTTGGCTTGCTTGTCTGCTGTCATGTTTTGGGTTACTTGAATCGCGCCTTCGTTATTGATCAGGTAGGTCAATTCCAGTTTGGCTGAGACGGAAGGCATATCATAGGTTGCCTTCACACAAACCATATTATTTTCCGTGGTAGCACTTAGGTCTTGGAGCTTCATCTCGGGGTCTTTCCAAACTCTGTTTTTGATTTGTAAGCCTGCACCCAGGTCGTTGTCTGTCGGTGCACGCCAGAAGTTCGGAGTCAGATGCGTATCGTCTTCCATGATTGACATGCCATTGACCTTATAGAAGCTCAGGAAACCATTCCGACGTTCGAAGTCCATCTCGAAGTTTATCCCTTTTACAATAAGATAATTGTTGTCGTTGTCAATAATTGTTGGAGCAACGGTTTCATAATGCATGGTTTCTTGGTTCGCCAATTTCATTTCCGGAGCTTTATAGGCACGGATGGTCAGTTGGTCTTTGGCTACTTCAAAGCCGCCGGGAAGTAAACCTTCCGTGTTTTTCAGCTTATAAGAAATATTCAGTAAGACTTCTTTCTCTGTCCCTATATTATCTAATGTATAAGGAATCGTTTGCTGGACGGTTTGCTG
>CALVFH010000069.1 GCA_944326775.1 uncultured Parabacteroides sp. | reverse complement strand
TGGATACTGGGACCTACTAAACTAATATCATCATCACAATTGCTCAGGAGACCTATTCCCCCCATAGCAAGCACCAATGTAAAGAGCTTGGCTTTCATCTTTTCTTTGTTATTTAGAGTCCATTACTACATCGTAGAATTTATTGTATTCGTCAATATAAACGTCTGGAGCTTGGTAAGGCAAAAACAACTTGTTTTTCTTTGAGGCAATATATTCGCTGATTTCCGGATTAATTTCCTCACTTCCCTGAATAACGCCATCGGCCATATCAATAGCCAACTTGGTCAAAGCGGTAAAACTCGTATCGGTTTTCAGAAGTTTCAAATCCGAATCTTTAGCTCCGTCCAATTTCAATTTCTTATAAAAATCAGGATTAAGAGGATGTTTGAAATTTTCATTATAAATCGAATAAACGACTTTTGCATTCCGCAAACAAGGATCATCCGCATACATCCGCTTGATATAAAGTCCTGTCAAAGCAGAAATCCATCCATGACAATGAATCAAATCAGGAATCCAGCGTAATTTTTTAACCGTTTCCAGCACACCTCGCACATAAAAAATAGAACGTTCGTCATTGTCTTCATATTCGTTCCCGTTTTCATCGGCCATCGTATATTTTCGCTGGAAATAATCATCGTTGTCAATAAAATAAACCTGCATACGAGCAGACTGGATAGAAGCCACCTTGATAATCAATGGGTGATCGGTATCATCTATTATTAGATTCATTCCCGAAAGACGAATAACTTCATGCAATTGATTTCGACGTTCGTTGATAGAGCCAAATTTAGGCATGAATGTCCGAATTTCACGGCCATGTTCCTGAATTCCTTGAGGCAGATGGCGGCAAATCGTAGCAATTTCAGATTCAGGTAAGTAAGGGGTTATTTCTTGAGTTATAAACAAGATTTTTTTTGCATCCATTCTGTATATTGTTTAATTAAAGACGCTACAAAGATACGAATTTTCTTTCATTTACGATAATTATTTATTTGCTTTGCACCCTCAAAAGTATCTATCCGATGAAAATAGTAGATAAAATTAAAGATTTGAAAGCTTATCTTGCCAAAGAAAAGCAAGACAACAAACGTATTGGCCTCGTTCCCACTATGGGAGCTTTGCATGCCGGACATTTGAGTCTGGTAAAACGATGTGTAAAAGAAAACGACATCTGCGTAGTTAGTGTTTTCGTCAATCCTACCCAGTTCAACGACAAACATGACCTGGAAACCTACCCCCGGACTCTCGACAAAGATTGCGCACTGTTGCAAGCCGCCAACTGCGACTATGTTTTCGTTCCATCCGTGGAGGAAATGTATCCGGAACCTGACACTCGGACATTCGATTTTGGTCCGGTTATGCAAGTAATGGAAGGAGCACGCCGCCCGGGACATTTCAATGGAGTTGCTCAAGTGGTTAGTAAATTGTTCTATATCGTAGAACCGGACAAAGCCTATTTTGGCGAAAAAGATTTCCAACAAATTGCCGTTATCCGGGCTATGGTCAATCAGCTGCATATACCGGTTGAAATCATAGATTGCCCTATCATGCGGGAAGCCGACGGTTTGGCCATGAGTAGCAGAAATACCCGATTAACTCCAGAACAACGTCAAAAAGCCCCACTAATAGCCCATACATTAAAAGAAAGCGTTAACTTTGCAGCCGGAAAGAGTGTACAGGATGTCATTAATTTTGTTGTAAAAACGGTTGAAAAAGAACCTGTCATGAAAGTCGAATATTATGAAATTGTCGATGGGCACACCATGCAACCAATCCAAAATTGGTCGGATACGGATTATCCCGTAGGTTGCATAACCGTTTATTGTGGCGATGTACGACTAATCGACAATATCAAATACGCATTAAATCATAAGGCTTAAAGATAATGTTTGTAGAAGTTTTAAAGTCGAAAATTCATCGAGTAACAGTTACCGAGGCCAATTTGAATTACATTGGCAGTATTACCATCGACGAGGATTTGATGGAAGCAGCGAACCTAATTCCTAACGAAAAGGTATATATCGTTGACAACAACAACGGCGAACGGTTTGAAACCTATGCAATCAAAGGAGAAGCAGGCTCCGGGGTCATCTGCCTTAACGGAGCCGCAGCCCGAAAGGTTCAGCCCGGCGACATCATTATTATCATGTCATACGCTATGATGGATTTCGAAGAAGCCAAGAAGTTCAAACCTGCTGTCATTTTTCCGGATACAGCCACAAATAAACTGGCAAAATAATCTGGTTTACCCTTCCTTAAAGGCATAAATTATTGTTGCATAAAGAACCAAAATTGTTTGGTTTTAGACCAGAAAATTTGCTCGATTTATTTTTTAATTTCATATTGATATATTTGAAAGAAAAATACTTTCTATTTAAAACAAATAATACCAATCTTAGAAACAAAATATAAGTCGAGCATTTTTTTTGCACAATAGGGTAAAAAAAATGCCTAATTTATCCCAAAAGGAAATACTTTTGCATTGGGTTTAGTAAAAAAGTCAGCTAAACCCGAAGATAGATTGCAGAAGAACAAATATGGCATTAGTAAATGAACATTTCTTAAAATTACAAAGTAGTTATCTATTTACGGATATCGCCAAGAAGGTAAATACCTTCAAAGTGACACATCCGAAAAGCAAAATAATTAGAATGGGTATCGGCGACGTGACACAGCCTCTTGCACCGGCTGTTATCGAAGCGATGCATCGGGCTATAGATGAAATGAGTCGCAAAGAAACATTTCACGGATATGGTCCAGAACAAGGTTACTCCTTTTTAATTGATGCCATTATCAAAAATGATTTCGAAAGCAGAGGTATTTTCATCGAACCTGGAGAGGTCTTTATCAGCGACGGTGCAAAAAGCGATTGTGGTAATATTGGAGATATCCTAAGACACGATAATAGTATTGGGGTTACAGATCCCGTTTATCCGGTTTATATTGATTCAAATGTAATGGCGGGACGAACCGGGAATCTGGTAAACGGGAAATGGAGCGATGTCGTTTACATTCCTTGCACGGCAGAAAACAATTTTGTGCCGGATCTTCCTTCAAGAAGAGTTGATATTATTTACCTTTGTTACCCCAATAATCCTACGGGTACAACATTATCCAAGGATGAACTGAAAAAATGGGTTAATTATGCATTGGCAAATGACACATTGATTATGTTCGATGCTGCTTATGAAGCATACATACAGGATCCTGACATTCCCCACTCTATCTACGAGATCAAGGGGGCAAAGAAAGTAGCGATTGAGTTCAGAAGCTTTTCGAAAACAGCAGGATTTACCGGTGTACGATGCGGATATACGGTTGTTCCAAAAGAATTAAAAGCATTCACTTTAAAAGGTGAAGGCGTTTCATTGAATAAATTATGGAATCGACGTCAATGTACGAAGTTCAATGGAACCAGTTATATCTCCCAAAGAGGAGCAGAAGCGGTTTACTCTCCTGAAGGGAAAGAGCAGATTAAAGCAACGATTCAATATTACATGACGAATGCAAAAATCATGTGCGAAGGTCTGACCGATTGTGGATTGAAAGTCTATGGCGGTAAAAATGCTCCTTACTTGTGGGTAAAAGCACCAGACGGCTTATCTTCGTGGAAGTTCTTTGAAAAATTACTCTATGAAGTAAACATCATTGGAACTCCAGGAGTAGGATTCGGTCCATGCGGAGAAGGATATTTACGTCTGACCGCATTCGGCGATCGCAACGAGACCGAAGAAGCCATTGAACGGCTTCGCAAATGGACTCGATAAACGGAATGAATTTAATTTTGTTTACTAATCTAATATAAGTAGTAGCGCAAATAATAGTTTTTGTGGATTGTTTTGTTTTTCCTCGGGGGTGGCTCGCTGTGAAGCGTGTTGCCCCTCTCTCTTTTTATGAGTTTACTATTCTCCTATTGTAAGATTCTTCTTAATTTTGTCGCCAGCTAATATAAAACCTTATGAACAGGCAACACGCACAACTCATCGAAGCCATGACCCGCTATGACGCGGGTGACGCAAAACGTATACAACACTTCATGAAAGTACATGACTATGCAGCAACCATCGGCAGCTTGGAAGATGTAGATGCCGACACCTTATTTATCATAGAAACCGCTGCTATCGTACACGATATAGGAATACACCTCTGTGAGCAGAAATTCGGCTCGTGCAACGGGAAACTCCAGGAGCAAGAAGGCCCGGCAGAAGCTCGCCGGCTACTTCAAACAGTTGGAGGATATACGGAAAGACAGATTGAGCGCGTCTGCTGGCTGGTAGGACACCATCACACCTATCATGATATTGACGGCATAGATTATCAAATCCTGATAGAAGCAGACTTTCTCGTCAATCTTTATGAAGACAATCTTTCTCTTGAGACGGCACGCCAAGTGGAAGAATCTATCTTCAAAACAGCTACGGGGAAACGTTTGCTCAACGACATTTTCCTGAAACAAGACTAAATTTTTCTATCTATTAACTTCATAAACTCTCCATTATGGCAACAGAACATAAATGCAAGATTACGGTACTCGAATGTAAATGCTTTAAAGACTATCAAGAGAAATATCTGGCCAACCCGAATAGCGGCCCCTGCCCTTGTTTCAAGCCCGGCGACGAATTTCTGCTGGAGCGCAACGCTACGCGCGACGACTTCTGGCGGATGCTCGACGGAAAGTTCTGTTCCGAAGCTTGGGATGCCATCAGCCGCTATGTTTACGCTGCTCTACAAGGCGGTAGCATCATGAAAGGATGGACCAACGACGAGAAAATGATGATTGCCTGCTGCTCGGACGGCACGCGCCCCGTTATTTTCAAAATAGAACGCATCGACGAAGAGGTTGAAGAGGTTACCACGCCTAGCGGGATACTGGAGTAAACAACTTCCCGGCATTCTCCCACAAAAACAGATCGGCATATCCGGCCAGCTCGGCATCTGAAGCGAGCGTTTGCTTCAACCGCACAAGGTTTGCCCGCAACACCGCGTCGGGCAGGTACGGATAGTCCGAACCGTAGAGGATATGCTCCGGTCCGGTAACCGTCAGCAGCGATTTCAAGACTTCCAGCGAGGGGTTTCCTGCCAAATCGAAATACAGGCGCGACAAATTCCCCTCCCAGTCGATGGGTTGCATATATCCTTGCTTCACCAGCCCCGGATGAATCGCCTTCAGCCTTGGCAAAGCCAGAGGCAGGAACGAACCGCAATGCGGCACCACCACTTTCAGCCCCGGATAGCGCACCAGCACGTTGCGTGCCAGCATGTTCACCACCGCCCTTGTGGTTTCTGCCGGATATTCATACATGGCCAGCGGTGTCGTAGCGATAATTCCCTCGGGGCAGGGCGTCGGCCGGTGAGGATGGATGATGATGACCGCATTGCGCTCGCTAAGCACCTCCATCAGCGGGTCCAGCGCCTCATCACCCAAGTACTGCCCGCGGCTATTGGTCGCCAGCTTCACGCCGTCGGCCCCCAACGAGTCGAGCGCATAAACCGCCTCACGGATTGCCGCCTTCACGTCGGGCAAGGGCAGCGCGGCACAAAAGAGGAAACGCCCCGGATACCGTCGCTTCACCTCGGCCGACACCTCATTGACCCTCCGTATGCATGCCGCGCTCTCCTCTGCATCACCATAATACGGTTGCGGCGCAGGCAACGTCAGTACTGCCGTGCGGATGCCTGCACTATCCATAAACGCCACGTGTTTCTCCGCGCTCCAGGCCGGCAGCGGGAAAGTCTCCTCCATTTCAGCGCCATGCGCCTTCAACACGTCCAGATATTCAGGAAGAATAATATGGGTATGCACATCCACCGCCTGTTGCGCACATACGGCAGAAGCCGACAAGGCTATCCCCACCAGTCCCGCAACGATTTTCCGCTTGATTTCTCTTTTCCAAGATAAAAAACTCTTCATAGACCTCTGATTTTTAGATTTTCGAACCTTACAAAGGTAGGCGAGGGCGCGAAAAAGGCCTGTAACGGTTTTACCGACAAAACAAAACATTTTACGGATAATAGCAACAAGGCACCAAAGGCGGCGTCAGGCTTGAAAAATATCGTCGCCAGCACTTCTTTGGCTGTTTTTGCACTGATGTCACCATACAACAGCACTTCTTTGGCTGTTTTTGCACTGATGTCATCATACAACAGCACTTCTTTGGCCGTTTTAGTGCTGATGTCACCATACAACAGCACTTCTTTGGCTATTTTAGCGCTGATGTCACCTTACAACAGCACTTCTTTCGCTGTTTTTGCACTGATGTCATCATACAACAGCACTTCTTTCGCCATTTTAGTGCTGATGTATGCCTATTTTTGTGCTTACGGGGAATTGGGGTAAGTAACGAAAGTACACTTGTATAAAAAAAGGGGGAACCTTCCCCCCCTTTCCCTATCAGAATTTATATCCTAATGTCAATGCGAAACGCGATGTTTTCGTCTTCATCGAAGCACCTATGCAATCGACCAAGGCTGCACCTTCATCGTCGAACATAGGCGAGAATGCGTACACATCTTCCTTCAAATCTCTGAGGACATACGCCAAATCGACGTAAAAATGAGGAGTAAAGCGATAGCCAAGACCTACCGAATAGCTCATCAGCCCTTTGTCAATCGTATAATTCGGGATTGTACCGACGGTATAGATAGAGACGTTGTTGTCTCGCACGTCGTCAATCATGCCGCTACTTGTCCACGAATAACCTGCACGGACGGAGAACTGGGGAGTAAACTTAACTTCTGCCCCGACGCGGATGGTATTGGCGTTCTGGAAAAGGTTCTGTATATCCGAATTGGTATAAGGATCCTGATTGCCATAATAATCATACAAACGGGCTCTCCGGTAGTTCAGCAGTTCGTAATCGACACTAATCAAAGCAACTTGCCCCAGGATAGCGGCTGCACTGAAAGTCCATTTATCCGGCGTACGGTATTCATATTTCGTATAGGCATTTCCCGGTGTATGAGCGGTCATCGTTCCTGCCGACATGGTTGTACGTCCCTCGGCATAATAATAATCGGTCATCTTATACCACGTCGGAGATTGGTAGGCCACGCCGAAACGCAAGAAACTAAGCGGATTGACGATAGCCCCTAAAGTGAAGTTGTAACCGGTTCCATCCGTACTCAAGCCGTTTCCACCGTCGGGAGTACCTAAGGTCAAAACACTATTATCGGCAAAATATTCATTATAATAGGAGGTATAATCATAATTCAAGTCTGTAATGCCGACAGAGGCTCCGAGCATAAAGACGTTGGAAATATTCGCACCGAAAGCAATCGTGTATTGATCGACCGCACCGCTTTCGCTTACGTTGAGGACCGTTTCATCCAGAGCGGTCGGATCATAACCACCTGCAGCATTAGGAGTAGCGAACTGGCTGGAAAAGTTTTTTCTATTGTTATCGTATGAAATCATACCTGAATTCATCGCAAGTATAGACATCCAATCTCCAACATCCGGATTTCCATATGGATCATAATCGTCTGTACCCCAAAGCTGCCCACCGGTCCATCCGGCCATATTCGCACACGTAGCGGCATAATCGGACAAAGAGTAATCCATTCCGCCTACATTACGGGCAGTATAATTACGGGAGAAATTCTTCAAACGATTGTATGAGAAACCGACATTCCAACTCACCAATCCTTCATCGCGTGAAGTAGGAAAATATCCAACATACGCTATATTGTCAAAATTTACCTTGGTTTTATTCTCATTCGCAGTCGTTCCCATCCAATTGGAATTAGTCTTGGCTGCATTCACGCTAAGAGTTGCCACGACTTCAGAACTCCGGTAAACCGCTAATCCGGCTGGATTGACATTTAATACCGAAATATCACCACCTAACGCACCGAATGCACCTCCCATACTCAAGAATCGGGCGGTTCCCCCGGTTTCCGACTGCACATAACGATAGGCATCTATCAACCCTTGAGAATAAGCAGCACCCACACCTAATACCAGGGCGGATGCCACAATTAATACTTTCCTTTTCATTCTTCGTATCTGTTACATTATTAAAAAGAAGCCGCAGAAGAAATATACAATTCTATCCTAAATTATCTTCTGCCTCCGCTGGAACGGCCGCCACCGCCACCACTGAAGCTACCACCACTGGAACGGCCACCGCCAAAACTACCGCTGCTAAAACTGGAACGACTTCCACCCATACTACGGGATGAGTTAAAAGTACTGCTGCTACGCGACGGTACACTATAGCTCCGCGTAGTCGTTTGTCCGGAACGGCCAACACTGCTGCTACGAGAAGGAAGCCCATAAGAACGGGTTACGCTCGATGAGCGAGTCGTACTTGGACGAGTACGTACGGTTGTACCGGAAACCGAACTGCGGCGAGTTGTCGTCCCACTTACCGAACTGCGGCGAGTAGAAGTGGCTGATGAACTTCGTAACGAAGATGAAGAACTCCGACGCGAAGTCAAACCCGTTGCGGAAGAACTCCTGCGAAGCGAACTGCTACGCAAAGAACTTGAAGCCTGGCGCCCTCTATAACGGTTTGTTGTGGAATAACTCCCCTGACGACCGCTATAAGCATATGAAGAACGCCCATTCGAATAATGACGGTATGGAGTAGAATAGGCCCAATGATGATGAGGCCCCCAATAACCGCCCCAACCCCAAGACGGACCGTACCAACCTCCGTAAAACCAGGGATCATACCAGCCACCATACCAACCGGCATAGAAGCCTCCCCAGCCCCAACTCCAGCGGGGACCATACCACCAAGAGGAGTAAGTCCACCAAGGTGAATACCAGCCATAATACCAAGGATCGTACCAACTATTATACCACGGATAACCTAAATTGATATTGATATCCACATTAGCACCATCCGTATCATAATCATAAGCATAATATCCGTCACTCAGATACAAATCCACCTGGTCTGCACCCGCGATTGTCACTTTACTTGGGGAATGAAAACGCACAATACGTTCGGTATATTCCAAATCAGAACGGCGGTCTTCCGGATTTTCCTCTACATATACATCATCCTCCAAAGGCTGGTTTTCCGATTCAACCTCATAACGCCGATTATATGCATCAACATCAATATCGCGACCTTCGGTCTGCGTATCTGCATACACATAGCTATCTTCTTCGTCTCTTACTTCTTCGTCTTTTACTTCTTTTACTTCTTCAGCCTTTGCTTCCTTCTTATTTTTTGCCGAGTAATAGATGTCATCAAAAAACTCTTCTTGGGCATTTGCTCCTAAAGCAAATAGAAGCATAAGCGTCAAAGATGTCCATTTCATTGCTCTCATAATTCTAAATCTCCTATCAATTTATTATACAGACTTCATTTTCGAGGGAAAGTTTAAACTTTTCCACAAAGGCTAATCTGCACTTATTCGCAAAGATAAACTGGAAAATCTTACATGATTCCATTTATATATACTTTAACTCTACTTTCATAAATCCTCAGGTATTTATATACATAATATTCCATATATTTGCAATTCACAAAAACCCAAATCCAATCATATCATTTATATCATCATGAAATATTTAATTATAGGAGGTGTAGCGGGTGGGGCTACAGTAGCTGCCCGCCTACGCAGAATGGATGAAACAGCTCAGATTATTCTGTTTGAACGCGGAGAATACGTATCCTACGCCAATTGCGGACTCCCTTATTACATCGGAGGTACGATCCAAGAGCGTAAAAGTCTTTTCGTGCAAACGGCAGAAGGATTCCGCCGGCGTTTCTGCATCGATATCCGTACAAACCAGGAAGTATCGGCCATCCATCCTGATCAAAAGACGGTGGAAGTCCGCAACCTGCAAACGCAAGAAACGTATCTCGAAACATACGACAAATTAGTCCTTTCGCCCGGAGCAGAGCCTTTGCGCCCCCGAATCGAAGGCATCAACCATCCTCGTATCTTTTCCCTGCGTTCCGTCCCTGACACCGATACCATCAAAGCATTCGTCCAAACACCGGATATCCATCGGGCCGTAGTGGTTGGAGGCGGATTCATCGGACTGGAAATGGCCGAAAATCTGCGCCACCTGGGATTGGATGTCCACCTTGTCGAAATGAGCAATCAGGTAATGGCTCCACTCGACTATGCGATGGCGGCAATCGTCCACCACGAACTGCAACAACAAGGAGTAGAATTACACCTGTCTGACGGGGTATCACGGTTTTCCGACACCAACGGCGCCGTTAATGTCCATCTGCAAAGCGGAACGACCCTTACCGCCGACTTCGTGATCCTCAGCATTGGCGTCCGCCCCGAAACCAAGTTGGCACGGGAAGCCGGATTGGAAATCGGGAAAACCGGCGGTATCAAAGTCAATGATTATCTGCAAACATCCAATCCCGATATTTACGCCCTCGGAGATGCCATCGAAGTCCGCCACCGCGTAACGGGCCAACCGGCGCTTATCCCTTTGGCTGGGCCGGCGAACAAGCAAGGGCGTATCGTGGCCGACAATCTGGTCTTCGGCAACCAGCGAAAATATGAAGGCACCCAAGGCGCCAGCATTGCCAAGGTCTTCTCGCTTTCCGTGGCTGCCACGGGCGCAAATGCCAAGCTGTTGGATCGGGAACATATCCCTTATCTTTCCTCTTATACACACAGCTGCTCTCATGCCGGATACTATCCGGGAGGTGCCATGCTTTCTATCTTGATTCACTTTTCTCCCCGCGACGGAAAACTTCTCGGAGCCCAAGTCGTCGGAGCCGAAGGTGCCGACAAACGCATCGAAATGTTTGCCCAAGTCATCCAACGCAACGGGACGATCTGGGACCTTACCGAATTGGAACACGCCTATGCTCCCCCCTATTCGGCAGCCAAAGATCCCGTAAACATGGCCGGGTTCGTCGCAGACAATATCTTAACCGGGAAAGTCAAGATAATCACCTGGAACCAGCTTCCGGACTACACGGACGCCCTCCAAATCGATGTCCGGACACCAGCCGAATACCGCCAGGGTTCTATTCCCGGTTTTATCAACATCCCCCTCGACGAGCTTCGCGGCCGCCTGGGCGAATTACCGGAAAACAAGCAACAACGCATCGTCGTCACTTGCGCGGTAGGTCTCAGAGGATATCTTGCCAGCCGCATCCTGATGCAGCATGGCTATACGGAAGTCTATAATCTCTCCGGAGGCTATCGCACCTATTCTTTCCTTTAATCAACCCTCGTTCCCTTTTGTCGGGACAAAAGAAGTGCTTCAAAAGGCTCATGCAGGTTGCATGAAGCTTTTGATCGGAATCAAAAGGGCTATGCAAGCTGCATGAAGCTTTTGATCGGAATCAAAAGGGCTATGCAAGCTGCATGAAGCTTTTGATCGGGATCAAAAGGGCTATGCAGGCTGCATGAAGCTTTTGATCGAAGTCAAAAGGGCCATGCAGGCTGCATGAAGCTTTTGATCGGAGTCAAGGACAAGATGCGGATTAAGAGAAATCAAAAGTAAGCTGCTGCTTCTCCGCCTCCAGCTTACGAAGATGGCGCTTGCCTTGGGGAGTCAGGATTTCCATTTTGTCAAAACGGGTACGGATAACGGTCGTCACGGTATAACTGACGTTGACAACTTCCCCCATCTCAGACAATTTGCGGGCGATTTCCAAGACACAATCAATACACATGCCGCTGGCAAAAGCAATCTTGTCTTCTACCATCTGCTTTTTGAACTCTTCGTCTTGCATATAGAAATCAATCGTTATCCCGCCTTTGTTATAGATGCCTTTCCAACGGTAACGGGCGTCTTTCAATACAGGCGAAATGATTTCAATCGTAGCCCGTTGGTCTCTAAGAACCGGCAAATCATCCGTGCGAAGTATATAATAATCAAAGGTCTCACGTTTCACCTCCAATAGGCCCGAACGGCTGCGGTTGCTTTCATTAAGCTCTCGGAGTGTGATTTTAGTTACTTTGGGATAACCTTTCAGCGCTTCAAAGAAATTCGACTTCAGCTTGCAAAAACGGGGCGAGGTAGCCAATAATTCCACCAAACTATGAGGGACTCCTCGGGCCTGGCGCTTCAGGTCGCGGCGAAAGCTGGCCACTTCCCTTTGCATCCGTTCATCATCCCCGTCAGCCCGCTCAAACAAAGGTTGTCCCCCGACCGAAAGGGTAGGACGAATCAGAATCTGCATGGCCAAATTCAAAACCACAGAAATGCAACGCGCATCTTCGCCCGCCATGCACCAGATTTCCTTATAACCCTCGTGAAAAGTATTCGGCTCGTTATAAACCGTCAGTCTGACATCAAGCATGTCCGACAAGGCCCGTACCAACAAAAGCACCTCTTTCTCACAACGATGGCGAATGTTCGCATCGATATAAACTGATTTATCATTAAAGCAATAACGCAATTCCAATTTGTTGGCAAATCTCATCACCGAATTTTTCATTTCTGATTCAGACTAATATTATTATCCTCGACAAAGATAGAGAAAAAAACAGCTAAGCAAAATCAGATTTAGTCCATTTATCGAGATTATTGGTGCAAAAGCAGGATTAGAAATTATTAATAACGCCGCATTTTTACGAAATAGAGAAAACGCTTACCTTTGCAACTTTATTAAAAGTAGCATTTTATTGGTATTAGATAATGAGGAATAAATTCTTACAAAGTTGCTTGATGCTGGTATGGTTATGGCTATGCAGTACCCATCTGATTGCACAAACGAACGTATCGGCATCAGGAATAGTAAAAGACTCCATTACCGGAGAACCCCTTTCCTATGTTTCCGTCATTTTCAAAAACACAACGATTGGCGCCATGACCGACGATTTCGGGAAATTCTCTTTGCAGAATTCACAAGGCGTAAAGCAAATCATCGTTTCATCGTTAGGCTATCAAGATAAGACCATCAATCTGAAAGCCGGGAAAAACGAAGGATTGGCAGTCATGCTTGCTCCCACGTCTATTGAAATCAGTGAAGTTGTGGTCAAACCCGGACGAGAGCGATATAGCCGCAAAAACAATCCGGCGGTAGAACTCATAAAGAAAGTAATCGACCATAAAAATGAGAACCGCATCGAGTCGAAAGATGAATATCAAGTAGAGATGTACGAGAAACTGGCGCTCTCGCTCGACGATTTCAGTCCTGATCTGGATAAGAACAACTTTACCCGAAAGTTCCAATTCATCAAAAACTATCTGGACACCTCGGAATTTAACGGGAAACCTATCCTGACTCTCTCCATCCGAGAAGCGATTGTGGAAAAATATTACCGGAAAAAGCCGAAATCCGAGAAGCTGATTACAATCGCCCAACGCCAGCAGGGGGTAGATAAAACGCTCGACGAAGGAGGGATCAGTGCCAACCTGGCCGAAATATTCCAGGGTATCAATATCTTTGACAACAACATCAAAATATTGCTGAATAGGTTTGTCAGCCCTCTATCTTCGACCTTAGCTACCACCTATTATAAATATTACATCATGGATACCGTAGATGTAGCCGGTGACCCATGTGTCGATTTGGCTTTCGTCCCGGTCAATAGTGAGAGTTATGGCTTTACAGGACGGCTTTATGTGATGCTCGACGGCAGTTATGCGCTGAAAAAATTCACGCTTAATACGCCGGCCGACATCAACCTCAACTTCGTGGACAAGCTCCGCATAGACCAACAATTCAAGCAAATGCCGGACAGCACCTGGGTGCTTGATACGGAAAACACCTATATCAATTTCTATATTATAGAAGGGACACAACAATTCTATGCCCACCATCTGAGAAACTACGACAAGTATAAGTTTGAAGTGGCCCAACGCGACTCCGTATTCGACTTGCTAGGTGAGGTCCACATGGCCCAGGGAGCCTTGGCGCGTCCGGATACCTTCTGGGTGCAGAACCGCCATATCCCACTCAGGGAGAAGGAAAGCGCGTTGGACGACCTTTTGGCCCAAATGCGTAAAGTTCCGGTTTTCAATGTGATTATAAAAACGGCTGAAATCCTTATCTCTGGTTATATTCAAACGGGGAAAGACCGGCAGAGCAGCAAATTCGATTTCGGTCCGATGAATACGACTTTCAGCTCGAACGATCTCGAAGGCTTCCGTATGCGTGTAGGAGGTATGACGACCGCCAACCTCCATCCTCAATGGTTTGCCAGCGGCTATCTGGCCTATGGCGTAAAAGACCGAAAATGGAAATATAACGTCAAATTGACCCATAGTTTCAACAAGAAACAATATCACGAAGGGGAAACGCCGCGCAACAACCTCTCGCTTATTCAGGAATATGATGTCTATACTCCCGGCCAGGACTTCCTTTTCACGAGCAAAGACAATATGTTTGTGGCAATCAAAGTAGGTACTCCCGTTACCCGTATGCAATATATCCGCAAGACCATGCTCCAATATGAAAAGGAATGGCTCAACGGATTGAGTGTCCTCGGATGGGTCCGCAATGAAAACAACGAGGCTGCCGGCGACTTGAGTTACGACTTAATGAATGCCGACAATACCTTAACCCACATCCGGGATTACACGACAACGGAAGTGGGTGCCCAACTGCGTTTCGCTCCCGGCGAACGTGCCTACAACGGACGTGCCGGAAAAGAATCCCCGTTTAACCTGTCGCAAGACGCACCGATCTTCAAGGTTTCACACCAATTGGGAATCAAAGGCTTCTTAGGCGGAGACTATACTTACAACCATACGGAAGTCAGCGCCGAAAAACGAATCTGGTTATCTTCCTTCGGACACATCGACGCAAAAATCAAAGCCGGTAAAGTATGGGACCAGGCTCCATTCCCTTTGCTTATCTTCCCCAATACCAACCAATCGTTGACAATCCAGCCGGAAGCGTTCAACATGATGAACGCCATGGAGTTCATCTCCGACCAATATGTTTCCTGGTATCTGACTTACTATCTGAAGGGATGGATTCTGAACCGTATTCCGTTCGTGAAATGGCTCAAGCTCCGCGAAGTCGTATCTTTCAGCGGTTTCTATGGAAGCCTGAGCGACAAGAACAACCCGCTAAAGACAACCAACGGTTTATTCCAGTTGCCTGAAGGAACCATGCCGATGGGCAACGTACCTTATATGGAATTCAGCGTCGGTCTGGAAAACATCCTGAAGATTTTGCGTGTGGACTATTACCGCCGGATTACCTACCTCGACAATCCGGGAATCAAGAAAGGTGGATTCCGCATCGCATTGCGTTTCTCTTTCTAAGAACTAAATCTATTTCCGGATGTCAAAACAAGATTTCCAACATACGCCAAACGCTTGGGCATTGCTTCCACTGGGGGTATTCCTATTCTCCTATCTGGCCGTGTCGTGCATAGCCGGAGACTTCTACAAAATGCCTATCACGGTTGCGTTTGTCCTTGCATCCGTAGTGGCCATCGCCGGTTCGAAAGGCGGAATGCTGCAAAACCGCATAGAACAATTCTGCCGGGGAGCCGCAAACAGCAACATCATGCTGATGGTGCTCATCTTCATTATGGCAGGAGCCTTTGCCCAGACGGCCAAAGAGATGGGAGCCGTCGATGCCACCGTAAACCTGGCCATGTCGATCTTGCCCGGCAACCTGCTGGCTGCAGGGATCTTTCTCGCGGCTTGTTTCATTTCCCTTTCCGTCGGGACATCGGTCGGAACCATTGTGGCCTT
>CALVFH010000068.1 GCA_944326775.1 uncultured Parabacteroides sp. | reverse complement strand
CTGCAATTTACAGGATAGAAATCTTTGTTTGCCAACTTCAATTCATATCTCTTGTAGGTTATGCCGCTACTGCTCTGGCCAGACTGGTCAACTACTTCAACATCGCCAACAGGATTGTTGAAGTCGCCATTGCCTTCATCTTCTGCTGGAGTGTATGTATCACTATCTTCTGCATGAGTTAAGTGAATTTGTACAGTTCCAGCTTGAACGTAGATGTCGTAATTGTCAGGATTGAAGTTGCCATCTGCATGGAAAGCAATATTCTCAATGTAAACATCGCAATAACCATTCGCATCTGGTTCACTTGTCTTAAATGTTACATCAATATTGTTATCAGAAATTTGTTCGCCAGGAACTAAATCATCCGTATCTATACCCGTATAGTAAAGGGTTTCACCTTCTTCTATTCTTTCAAATTCGAATGTCAGTGTCAGCGGACGCGGAGCGATTGTAATTTCCAAATTAACAGTGCCAGTGTAGCCAGATGTTGGATAGAATTCAACTGTTGCAGTATATTCTCCGGCATCAACAGGGTACCCTTCTGCATCTAATCCTTCACCTTTATACGAAACTGAGTAACCAGCTGAGATCGGCTCAGTTTCAGTTCCGTCAATATTCAAAACCAATGCATCTAATCCATGAGGTTCGCCATCATAGATCACATGTTTGCCATCGCCATAAAGCAATTCACCTTCTTCAAGATTGCCTTCGCCACCTTTGGTGATGTTTTCTTCAGTAATGGTTTTTACTTCCGTGAAGTTTATAGCTAAATATCCGGCAGTTTCTTCATTTTCTATCTTGACTTTTATACTTGCAGGGAGCTGTGACGTATAAGGTTCAAGTGCTGTGATAAATAAATTGCCATAGTAATTAATCATCATTGAGAATGAAGAAATTTCATCGCCTTTTATTATTGGATCAGCTGTTTGGGAGCCATCATATGTTGGAGTATATTTCCATCCTGATAAATCAACATCTGCTAAACTAATTGTTAAAGAACCTTCGCTGATTGTACATTCTGGTTCAGCCTTGACAATCTTTCCTTTTTGATCTACATAAACAGTAACAGTTGCTTTAGCCTCGCCAGTAGTAGCCCATGCATTTTCATCTTCTGTTACAACCAACGAAATACTACTATTTTCTTCGTCGATTGTATAGTTGATTACCGATTCATTTAAAACGATTTTAAATGCATTTGTATAGGTTGTTTCTGCAGTTAATTCATCATCTACAACTGTCGGTGTTATCGTGATAGCAGCTTTTACGTTACTCTCTTGACCTTCAGCTATTCCAGTTAGTGTTGATATTGTTATATCATCAAGGCCATAAGATTCTTCTAATGTTGCACCTTCTGTAACCGTCATACTACCGGTAATCGTAATTGCTGCCGGATTGATTTTTATTTCTCCTACAGTAGCTAATCCTACTTCACCTGCGTCGAAGTAGTCTTTATACTGTTCTTTGATTTTGACAACAATCTCATAATCTCCGGCGTCTGTTGGTTCACCCTCGATTTCTTGGGTTTTATCATTATCGATTTTTAGGCGATATATTACGTCAATATATTGGCTCAAATCAATATTATCTTTACCTGTTACCGTTGCGCCATGCGCTTCGCCATCATAAGTATAAGTGCCGGTGCCATCAACTTTAACCTCTAACACTTGCTTCCAATTCTCACCCGTCAAGTTATACTTAACCGTCAAATCTCCTGCATTAACTGTTTCTATCTCGTAGTTCTTGTTGACATCGTTGTCTTCTGCAAGTTTGATGTTATTATTTCCAGTTAATGCGTCTTCGTGTACACCCGGCGTTTTAGCTGTTGTTTCATTATACGTGATGTTTCCAGTTAGAGTTACAGTTTCTTCTCCAACTTCACCTGTGATAGAATAAGTTGTTCCTTCGGTAAGGTCTGTTACAACTTGTTTTCCCGGCAACTCAATTGTCTGCTCTTTGATCGTTACCGTCAACTTTGCTGGATTTACAGTATATGTAATATTCTTAAATCCTCTCAAACCCTCTTGGTTTGGAGTAACAACAATCGTATAATCACCTGCATCTTTAATCTTTTCGTCACCTTGAACGCTTAAAGAGTAGTCAGTAAAATCCTCTTCATTATATTGAACAGACAATTTTTCTTTTAAAGATACTAATGATACTTCCTGTCCATTATATGTTGATGAACCGTTACCTTCTGCTGTCCAAGCTACCGTAAAGGCAGCATCGTTTGAAATATTTACCACCTTCTTAAACTTAATCAGCACATAACCTTTTTCTTTCTTCCCTTGTGTTATCTTCACTTTGATACCCTCTGTTAACGCATCTCCTTTGGGCGTACCAGATATAACGAGTGTTTGTTGATTACCGTTATTGGTGACATCTATACTTACACCTGTGTTGTTGCTTGGATTAGTTATTGCATCTCGAATATCTCCATGTCCAGATGTAGCAAATCTCCAATTTCCTTGCGTAAGATTAAAGTCTTTTGACAAAGAGAGATATTGTTCTTGTTTTCCAGAACCACTTGTCTCTCCAACAATAGTATTATTTTCATTCAACTCTACATAAGCAGTACCTTTAGGATATCCATCATCCCAATCGGACCCCCAAGCTTTTTCTTGTCCCCACGCCGTCCAAGGCACCAGCAGCGCCAACAGGACCAACATTTGTAAAATAAAGTAATTCTTTTTCATGATTATAAATGTTTTAATAGTTAATGAAATAAAGTTCTGAAATGAATGAGATTAGTTGACGGTCGGGCGGTCGTCCGGTTCCGTGGTGCCGCCGGTGGTCGGTTCGTCGCCTCCGGTAGCGGGCTGTTCCGGCTCGTCGGTGTCGTCGGTCGGCGTGTCTTTGCCGGCAGCCTTCTGACCCTGGCTTTGGTTGTACGACCGTTTGAACTCGTCGATGATGCCGTTGAAGTCGTCGATCACCTTCGTGATGACCGGCAGGTCGTCGGGCACGGCGCAGAGCAGCTCCGAGGCATAAACCAGGTCGCAGATGCGCTGGTAGTTGGCGTCGGTGCGCAGGCGGACGGTGCGGGTCGATTCCTTCTTGTTGGCGGTGCGCGAGGTGGTGCGGCTGATTTGCAACGTCTCGTATTCGTCGTTGGCCTCGTCGGCAGCGGTCAGTGCCGCAGAGAGGTTGAGGGTGGTGAGGTGTGCCGCGTTCTCCGACTTGCGGAGGTCTTGCAGCATCCCTTTGATGAGCGCCGTTTCGGCATCGTTGGCCAGGTTCTGGATCCCTTTGTAGGGCGAGATGGCTACGGCGAGTGCCTGCCCGGCCTTGCGGACTTCGTCGATCGGGGCGTTTTTGGCCGCCTCTACGACGTTGAGGATGTACGACACCGCCCGGTCGCGCTGCTCGTCGAGGTCAGCCAGGGCCGCCGTGTCGGCATGAGCCCGTGTTTCGCGGTTCAGTTCTGTTTCCGCCGCGATGTTTTCGCCATATTCGGTAATCAGCTCGTCGGAGACATGGATTTTCGTGAGGTCCGCTTCTTTGCGCAAGCGTTGCCAGATGCGGCTGTGGAAGCCGTTGTGCAAAGCGTTCGAATAGCGTGCGCAATAGCTACCGTCAATTGTTTTTACTTCTTCCATACGCTATATGAATTAATGTTGCTCTCTTTTTGCTTTCGCCGAACGGTTCGGCGTGTATAAAAATTCATTTTTACGGCTTGCGAACAGTTCAGCGGGAGCAAAAATGGATTTTTGGTCTTGCCGAACAGTTCAGCAGTCTTGCTTTTGTATTTTTGGTCTTGTCGAACAGTTCGGCGTGTATAATTATTCATTTTTGGTGCTTGCGAACACTTCAGCATGAATAATTATTCATTTTTGCCCTCTGCGAACAGTTCAGCAGCCCTGTTGCGAAGTGGCTAATTTTAACCAACGTTTTTTTTAGCCATTCCGAGCGATTTTCCATTTTTCGAGCCGAAATCCTTAAAATATTTATAGAGAAAAGTTTGGCGATTTGAAATTTTACCTAAATTTGCCGAGTGAAAACGCGAAAAAGTGGCTAAAAAAAACGTTCCTTTTTTTTAGCCACTTTATTTGTGTAAAGGGGTGATGGTGGGGTGTATTGGATTGGTTGATAGTAGTTTGTGAGGAATGTATAAATATAAACAGGGGGGGAAATGAGGGTAAAAGCCACTTGTAGGAACCTGCAAGCGCAGGAACCTTGTGGCACGTAGGAAAAAAGTCGTAGTGAAGGGTTGTTATATCGTCGGGGAGTTGCCGTAGATTTTGTTTATCCACATGGCAAACAGCTTGTCGGTTACGGAAAACACCTTGTTGATTTCCGTGATAAGGTCTTTCTCCAACAGCTTTTTCATGGCCGACTGCACGGAGCTGGCCGACGTAAGGCTGTGGCGTTTAACGAATTCGGAAGAAGTCATCCGCGTCGCTTCCCCCTCTCGGGCGATGGCATAGAGCAACGCCTTCTGCTTTTCGGGAATATTCGACAGGATTTCGCGGAAAATGGTATCGTTGGACGCGATCATTTCGTCGATGGCGGCGCGTATCGTATCGAGCGTACATTCCGCGCCTTCCGGCGTATCGGCAAAAGCCTCGTTGAAGGTTTTCTGGATGTAATAAGTATGTCCCTTGAACAGGCGATAGACCTTTTCCACGTTGGCCTCGTCGATGAGCCTTTGGCGTTTCCGGAAATGGCCGACAACGAACGGGATATATATTTCGGGGGCGATAGGCCTCAGTTCCAGCATATCCGCGCTGTGGTAGAAAGGGCGGGCCGCCGAGGAAAACATTTCCTGCATCATGTGGCGTTCGCTTCCCGCAAAGATGAAGTTGCCGTTCGCCTGTTTCTGGATATGCGTACGCAACAGTGCTTCGATGTTTTTTTCCGGATATTTGGCAATCTGCTGGAACTCGTCGATGGCGACGATGCAACGCTTGTCTGCCCGGTCCAGGTACTGGAAGATTTCCTCCAGCGTATATTCCGGGCGTTCTATATCGCCCAGCTCGATATTGAAGGACGGCAGATTGAATATCGGGTCGAAACCAAGTTTCCCATTGATGGACTTTAAGGTTTGAATGAAAAGGTTGACCATTTTCCGGCTGCGGGGCAGGAGGGTCTCGTAGATTTCCTTTCCCAGGAGGTAGGTAAATTCCCGGAGGCTCGAGGTATGCAGGATGTCGATAAAGAAGGTATAATAATCCTTGCTGATTTCCGGTTTGTCGTAGCAGAATTGGATCAGGCCGGTTTTCCCCATGCGTCGAGGGGAGATAATCACCAGATTGTTGCCATTGGTAATGGATTTGATGAGCCGGGCCGATTCCTGCACCCTGTCGCAGAAATACTCCGGAATGATCTTGCCGGTTACGATAAACGGATTTATTCTTGTTGTCATACGAAATGTTTTTGCACAAAAATAATGACCCTGTTTAGATTATGCAAATCGAACAATCCGGAATTTCCGGATTGTTCACAAAAACAAGGGGCGCTTCGACCTTACGGCAGAAGCACCCCGAAAAGGCAAAACGTAAAGTCAAAGAAATTGCATTATACAGGGGTGATTCCCTGTTCCTTTAATAACTTCAAACTTAAATCTTTTAATTTGAACTTCTGTATTTTCCCGCTTCCGGTCATCGGGAAAGTATCGACGAAGAAGATGTATTTCGGAATCTTGTGGCGGGCAATCTTGCCGCGGCAGAAGTCGCGCACCTCTTCTTCCGTCAGGTGGCTGCCTTCGTGCTGGATGATGAAGGCGCCCACCTCTTCGCCGTATTTCTTCGAGGGGACGGCGGCCACTTGCACGTCTTTCACGCCCGGCAGGTGGTAGAGGAACTCTTCCAGCTCGCGCGGATAGATGTTTTCGCCGCCGCGGATAATCATGTCTTTGATGCGGCCCGTGATGCGGTAGTTGCCGTTCTCGTCCTTGATGCCGAGGTCGCCGCTGTGCAGGAAGCCGTTTTTGTCAATCACTTCGGCGGTCGCTTCGGGGTTGTGGTAATACCCCTTCATGGTGTTATAACCCCGATTGCACATTTCGCCCTGGACGCCGACGGGACATTCCTCGCCGGTTTCGGGGTCGATGACGCGGACTTCGGTAAATTCGTATTCGTGCCCCACGGTGGTATAGCGCACCTCTTCCGGGTCGTCGATGCGCGAATGCGTCATGCCCGGCGACGTCTCGGTCAGCCCATAGACGCTGGTGATGCGCATCCCCAGTTTCTTGTCCACCTGCTTCATCAGTTCCACCGGGCAGAGCGAGCCCGCCATGATGCCGGTGCGCAGCGACGAGAGGTCGAACATGCTGAACATGGGGTGGTTCAGCTCGGCAATGAACATGGTAGGCACGCCGTAGAGGGCAGTACACCGTTCCTTATGGACGGAAGCCAGCACCACCAGCGGGTCGAACTTCTCGACCATCACCTGCGTACAGCCGTGGGTCAGCACGTTCATCGACGCCAGCACCACGCCGAAGCAGTGGAAGAGGGGCACGCAGCAGCAGAGCTTGTCGTCGGCGGTAAACTTCATGTGTTCGCCCGTCAGCAGGCCGTTGTTGGTAATATTATAATGTGTCAGCATGACGCCCTTGGGGAAGCCGGTGGTCCCGGAAGTGTATTGCATGTTCACGACGTCGTGGCACGACACTTTGGCCTTGGCGTCGTCGAGCACGTCGTCGGCAATGTTTTCGCCAAGCAGCAAGAGCTCGGGGGTGTTATACATGCCTCGGAATTTCTCCTGGCCGATATAGACGACGTTCTTCAGCTTCGGGAAGCGGGCGCTCTTGACGTAGCCGCGCTGCGAAGTCTTCAGCTCGGGCAGCATGGTATAGACCATGTCGATATAGCTGCCGTCGAAGACGCCGTCGGTGATGCACATCGTGTGGATGTCGGCATTTTCCACCAGGTATTCCAGTTCGTTTTGCTTGTAATTGGTGTTGATGGTCACCAGGACGGCGCCGATTTTGGCTCCGGCAAAGAGGAAGGTGAGCCAGTCGGGGACGTTCGTAGCCCAGACGCCGACGTGGGTGCCGTGGCCGATGCCGATAGCCAGCATCCCTTTGGCCATGCGGTCAACACGCTCGTTGAATTGCTTCCAGGTGAAGCGCAGATTCCGGTCGGAATAGACCAGATATTCCTTGTCCGGCGTGGTGGCTGCCCAATGCTCCAGCCACTGGCCGAGGGTTCTCTCTTGTAATTCTACCATACGCTACTTCTTTAGAGATTAATAGGGAGTATAGACTACGCCGAGGATTTTCGCCTTGTCGTCGCCGGCGGCATGGACGTGGTGTGCGACGATGGAATCGTAGTAGATGCTGTCGCCCTCTTCGAGGATGTAGGTTGTTTTTCCGTAATTGATTTCAATGACGCCCTCCAGGACATAGATGAACTCTTCACCCTCGTGGGAGGAGAGAGCAAACAAATCTTTCGAAGAAGAAGGAGCCACGTCGATGAGGAACGGCTCGAAATGGCGGCCGGACTTGTCTTGCGCCAGCGAGTGGTATTCCATGTGTTTGTTGCCTGCCGAAGCGTTGTTGGTGAAGTCGATGCCTTCATCCGTGTTCTTCTTGCGGCAGACCACCGGGCCCAGTTCGGTCTGGTCGTCGAGGAAGGTTCCGAGACGCACGCCCAGGACGCGGGCAATCTTGATGAGCGGTGCCAGCGACGGGAAATCAACATCCCCCTCGATGCGTTGGATCTGTTCGACACTCAGGCCGGAGCGTTCCGACACTTCTTCGATAGAAAGCTGCTTCGATTCTCGGATACTTTGAATCTTCGCGCCAATGACTTTATTATTTCCCATGATAATATTCTTTTAATATGTAAGCAAACGGTGCAAAAATACGATATATTTTTAAAATTACTACCAAACAGGACAGTTTTTTAGAAACCTCGGGCAAATTTTTTCCAAAATTCGTCGGCGAGCTCTTCCCAGCGGAGGACGGCGGCTCCGGTGAAGTCGGCGGTATAGCCGGTCAGGAACTCACGGGCGGCTTCCTGCCCTTGGGCGGCCTGCAATTCCTGGTAACGGGCTTCGACGAAGGGCATTTCGCTTATGCCTTTTTCGACGAAGTGGCGGAAGGCGGCGTCCATCTCCTGACGGGTGTCGCCCCAGCGGAGGGTAGCCAGTTTGTTGGCTTCGCGGAACTTCCAGACGATGGCGTCGTCGCGGTGGCGGTGTTGTCCGCAGATGGCGTAAAGCTCGGGCAGGCGGGTGGTGCCGGCGAAAATCGGGATGCGGGGGCTCTGTCCGGGATTGTCGAACGACAGCCAGACGACGCCACCCACATCATCGGGGAGCCAGCTGCGGAGCTGGATGACGGTCGAGTAACTGCACTGAGGCACGGCCACCAGGCGGTAGCGGGCGACGGTGCCGGGCTTGATTCCGTTCAGCATGTTCACCATGTCGGTTGTCATCCAGGGATTGGCGGCCGGACTGACCAGCGTATCGGTGCGGCCGGTTTCTTTGTCTTTGCGGGTAATTTTCAGGTTTTGCGTCATGTCGTATTCCGAACCCTCGTAAGTCTGGCGCAGCATCTCCATCACGTCTTCGACGGAGACAGGTTTGTCGGGCTTCACGCTCAGCGGCAGTTCTTCAGCGTCGTAGGAAAGGTGGAGGGAGGGGGCGAAGGCATTCAGGATGTAATACTCGCGGATGCTGAACGATTTCTTTTCGCCCATATAGTTGCCGCCGCTGTAGGCTTCCCAGAAGCGGAAAGGCGTTTTCCCGTCCCATAAGTTCAGGCGGCGGGCTACTTCGAAGACATTCTCGGAGGCAAGGTAGTTGAGCGTGTCTTGCAGGTTGAGGGTGGAAATGCGCGGGATGTTGGCGGAAACCCCGACATGGTCGTCGGGAATGCGAACGGCAGCCCAGACACCCCCGACGCGCTCGGCACCTTCGCCGAAGATTTCAAAATGCCAGACTTCCTGCGGGTCGGCGATGGTGAGGCATTCCCCGGAGTCGCCGTAGCCGTATTGCTTGACCAAGTCGCCAATCAGATGGATGGCCTGGCGGGCCGTGGTGCAGCGTTGCAGGGCGACGCGTGCCAGCTCTTCGATGCGGAACAGGCCTTTTTCGTTCTGGAGTTCCTCCCGTCCGGAGATGGTTGTCTCCCCGATGCCTAATTGTTTCTCGTTGAGGCAGGGGTAAGCCGTGTTAAGGAACTGGTAGGTGCTGCGGGCTTCGGGAATCTGTCCCATGAGCTTGCGGCCTGATTCGTCGCCGACAAACTCGGTGTGCATGTTGCCGCTATAGACCGAGGTGACGGTATCGCGGGGATAGGTAGCTGCCGGGACAATCTCCATCCACGTGCGGTAATTGCCGTCGCAGGTATGGCTGGTCATGACAGAGCCGTCGGCCGATGCTTTTTTGCCGACCATGATGCTGGTACAGCTTTCCGGATTATTTACGGGAAGGTCGTAGTTGATATCTTTCTGTTGCGCCCATCCGGAGAGGCAGATTGCCAGGCAGGCAACCTCGATGAATAGTGTTTTCATTGACAATAAGCTTATGTGTTATTCTTTTTTTAATGGTAATGGATTGCAAACTTAGCTTTTTTTAATGAGGGAAGCCACCTTTTCTTCCGTCTTTTTTTGTTAAGTTTGCGCTAACAGATTAGAGTAGAGATGATGTTGAGCCGTTTTTTGTATATTCTGAGCGTATATTTTTCGTTGTTGGCCTGTTCGTCGGAGCAGCCGGAGATTCAAACCGTATGTACCCGTGATGATATCGGGAATTATATTGTCAAGTGGGAGGTGACGCCGGCTTTGGAGGGTGTGGTGAAAATGTATGTCTCTGATGACCCTGATGAATTTGATTTCACCCAGCCGGTGGGCACGTATCCGATATCCGACGGGGTGGCGACCTATATTACCCACGATAATTTCAATCGCAAGTTTTTCTGCCTTACTTTTAATGATGAATATCCGCAGGTGGTAGCTTCGCGTTTTGTCGCAATGGATGAGATGCAGAATTTCCGGGACCTGGGCGGCTATCAGACGGAAGAACATCGGCGGGTACGCTGGGGAAAGGTGTTCCGCTCGGGTACGATTACGCCTTATACGGAGTGGGACTCTATCCGCTTCTCGATTGTGCGGGTGAAAACCATCATAGACCTCCGTCCGGAAGAAGATGCCCGGCAAACCCCGATCTCTTATAAGAAAGCACAGCTCGTTTCCATTCCGATTTCTTTGGGGAACCAGTCGGAACTGGACCGGCGCATCGAACATAACCGGATGCGCAAGGGCGACGGCCTGCTGTATATGCAAGACCTGTACCTGCAGTTTGTTTCAGACGATACGGCGAAGTTTGCCGAAGCGCTCGACGTGTTTACGCACGAGGAAAACTATCCGATAGTCTTCTGCAGCCTGTTGGGCAAGGACCAGGCGGGATTCCTGGCGGCCTTGTTGCTTTCGGCTCTGGATGTTCCCCGTGAAACGGTGCTGAGAGACTATGTCGCTTCGAATCAATACATCGACCCCCTTCATTTCCAGGAAAGAGTGGAGCATTTGAGTCCGGATACGCAGGAGGCCGTAACCGTGCTTGTTTCGGCGCGTGAATCGTTTCTCGAATTGGCTTTCCGAAAGATTGAAAAAGACTATGGTTCGGTCGATAAATACCTGCGCAACGAACTGGGGCTGACAGATGCGAAAAAAAACGAGCTCCGGCGCTTACTTCTTTATTAAGGTAGGGGAAGCGGGGATAAACAGTCCCGCTACGTCTGTTTTTTCCAGTTTTAATAAGGCGATTTTCTTGTCGAGGCCTCCGGCATAACCGGTGAGGCTTCCGTGGCTGCCTACTACCCGGTGGCAGGGGATCAGGATGCTGACGGGGTTGTGTCCTACTGCGCCGCCTATGGCTTGGGCAGACATGTGCAGAATTCCTTTTTGGCGGGCAACGGCAGCAGCCAGCTCTTTGTAGGTCCGGGTTGTCCCGTAAGGAATCTGGCGAAGCAAATTCCAGACCATTAGTTGGAAGGGCGAGCCCGAGAGACGGATTGGAGGCATGGCGTCAGGCATCCGACCGGAGAAGTAATCGTCGAGCCATGCCGCGGTTTGCCTGAAAACCGGCAATGGCCGTTCCTCGTGTGCTTCCGGCAAGGATTGGGCGAAATATTTCTGTCCGTCAAACCAAAGGCCGGTCAGATATTCCCCGTCGCTGGCGAGGGTGATTCCTCCGAGAGGAGAAAGATAGTGTGTTGTGAAATACATTTTCCCGTTTTTGGGGCAAAAATAGAAGTTCTTCGTGAGGGATAGTGCTGTTTTCCGCTTTATTTTTTGCGATTAGCATTACTTAAATGGTGGTATAAAGATGAATTCGAATAGCTTTTATGGAATTATTTAGTAAGTTTGCACCCGATTTCCAATACAGATACAGAAAGAAAACAAATTATGCAAAAAAACCTGGTCATAGTGGAGTCTCCCGCCAAAGCAAAGACGATCGAGAAATTTCTTGGAAAAGAATACAAGGTGATGTCGAGCTACGGGCATATCCGCGATTTGAAAGAAAAAGAATTTAGTATCGACATCGAACATAACTACGCGCCAAAGTATGTTATCCCGGAAGATAAAAAGAAAGTGGTGTCGGAGTTGAAGGCCGAGTCGAAAAATGTGGAAACAGTTTGGTTGGCTTCTGATGAAGACCGGGAAGGAGAAGCGATTTCCTGGCATTTGTATGAAGTCTTGAAACTGAAGCCGGAAAATACGAAGCGGATTGTTTTCCACGAAATCACGAAAACTGCCATTCTGCATGCGATTGAAACACCGCGCACGATAGACATGAATCTGGTGAATGCCCAGCAGGCTCGCCGGGTGCTCGACCGGATTGTGGGTTTCCAGTTGTCGCCAATCTTGTGGCGCAAGGTAAAGCCGGCGCTTTCGGCTGGACGCGTGCAGTCTGTCGCTGTCCGTCTGATTGTGGAGCGTGAACGGGAAATCAATGACTTTACGCCGGAAGCCGCATTCCGTGTGACAGCCTCTTTCCTTTTGCCGGACGGCATCACTTTGCTGAAAGCCGAGCTGAACCGCCGTTTCAAAACCAAGGCTGAAGTCGAGGATTTCCTGGCACGTTGCAAGGATGCCCGGTTTACCATCGACGAAATTACTACCAAGCCTGTGCGCAAATCGCCTGCTCCGCCGTTTACTACTTCTACGCTTCAGCAAGAGGCTGCCCGCAAGCTGGGGTATTCGGTTTCCCAGACGATGATGCTTGCCCAACGCCTCTATGAATCGGGATTGATTACCTATATGCGTACTGATTCGGTGAATCTGAGCGACCTCGCACTGGGAACGGCCAAGGAAACTGTATTGGAAACTTATGGCGAGCGGTATTATAAATTCCGCCGCTATCATACGAAGAGCAAGGGGGCACAAGAGGCGCATGAAGCCATCCGCCCGACCTATATCAGCCATGCCGAGATTAATGGAACGGCTCAGGAGAAGCGCCTTTATGATTTAATTCGCAAACGGACGATCGCTTGCCAGATGGCCGATGCCGAATTGGAGCGCACCACGATTTCCGTGGCTATCGGAACGGAAAAAGAGAAGTTCGTAGCCGTCGGTGAAGTTGTTGTGTTCGACGGCTTCCTTCAAGTTTACCGCGAAAGCTACGACGATGAGCCGGATAAGGAGCAGGAAAACGGATTGCTCCCACCCGTCAGCCTGCATGATGTCTTGTCGCTCCGCCAGGTGGTTGCTACGGAGCGTTTTTCCCAGCGTCCGCCGCGCTATACCGAGGCCAGTCTCGTCCGTCGTCTGGAAGAGTTGGGAATTGGCCGTCCTTCAACTTATGCTCCGACCATCCAGACCATCCAGAACCGCGGTTATGTGGAAAAAAGCGACCGCGAAGGTACTGCCCGGACTTATACGGTCCTGGAACTGGACAAGGGTGTGGTGAAAGAGGAACAAAAGACCGAGATAGTCGGAACGGAACGGAATAAACTCTTCCCGACAGATATCGGTATCGTTGTCAACGATTTCCTGATGGAATATTTCCCCTCCGTGATGGATTACAACTTCACGGCAAGTGTGGAAAAAGAGTTCGACGCCATCGCTGACGGCGAAATGGTGTGGACCGACGCGATTGACAGCTTTTACAAGATGTTCCATCCCATTGTCGAGCGGGTTTCCGCCGTCCGCACCGAACATAAAGTCGGTGAACGCGAGTTGGGTATCGATCCGAAGAGCGGCAAACCGGTCTTCGTGAAAATCGGGCGTTACGGACCGGTGGCACAGATCGGCGCCGCCAATCCCGACGACAAGGAAGCGGAAAAGCCCCGTTTTGCTACCTTACTGAAGGGGCAATCCATCGAAACCATCACCCTCGACGAGGCGCTGAAGCTTTTCGAACTCCCTCGGACAGTTGGCGACTTCGAAGGAAAGGTCGTGGTAGCGGCCGTAGGACGTTTCGGTCCCTTTATCCGTCACGACGGAAAGTTCGTTTCCATCCCGAAAACCCTCGATCCGTTGACTATCACGCTCGACGAAGCCATCGACCTGATTGAAAAGAAACGCCTGAGCGACGAGCAGCGTTTCCTGAAGAAGTTTCCTGAAGAACCGGAGCTGGAAATCCTCAAGGGCCGTTTCGGACCATACATCAGTTACAAAGGAAAGAACTATCGCCTTCCGAAAACCATTGAAGATCCTGCCGGATTGACTTTGGACGATTGCATGAAGATTATCCAAGCTTCGGAAGAGAAGCCCGCAGCCCCGCGAAAGCGGAAAACAACCAAGAAAAAATAGTCGCAAGCGCGAAAAGGAGGAAAGTACGTTCAAAAATGTCCGTACTGCTCCTCCATGGCCTTTTCGCACGCTTCCAGTTCCTTGTACCATGCCTCTCCGAACTTCCGGATGAGCGGTTCTTTCAGAAACTGATAGACGGCGGTCCCTTTCAGGCGTCCCATGACGGTTGCTGCCTTGCAGACATCCCAGCGGTGGTAATTGACAGCCTGGTACGGACCGTATTTCCCGATCCGGATAGGATAAAGATGGCACGACAGAGGTTTGTAAAACTGGCATTTCCCTTCACGATAGGCTTTTTCGATGGCGCAATAGCAACAGCCGTTTTCATCATGGCAGGTAAAGACGCAGTCTTTGTCGTTGACGATGGAAGTGACCAAGTCGCCGTCGCGGTCGGTATAGACGACGCCTTGTTTGCGGATAATAGCTTGGGCCTCGGGGGAAAGGTCGTCCCAAACAACGGGAAGGACTTTCTCCAGTTCGGCGACTTCGCTTTCTTCCACGGGTGCGCCGGCATCACCTTCGATGCAGCAGGCTCCGTGACAGGCTTCCAGGTTGCAGAAAAACTTTTCGGTAAGGATGTCTGACGAAATCACGACATCATCTATTTGAATCATCATAAGCAGAAGGTATAAAAAGAGAGGGTGTGTCAAAAATGAATCCAGATTGACACACCCTCCTCGGAGGAATATAATTCTGATTATTTAATCAAGTCATGTCCCGTCATGTCTGCCGGCTGCGGCATGCCCATGATGTGGAGGATAGACGGAGCAACATCGGCCAGCACGCCGTTTTCCACTTTCGCCTCTTTGTTTTCCGTTACATAAACGAACGGAACCGGGTTCAGCGAGTGGGCGGTGTTCGGCGTTCCGTCGGCATTCAGTGCATGGTCTGCATTGCCGTGGTCGGCGATGATGATGACTTCGTAATCATTGGCTTTGGCGGCCTCAACCGTGTCGCGCACGCAGTTGTCGATGGCTACGACGGCTTTCTCGATGGCTTCGTAAACGCCCGTGTGGCCAACCATGTCGCCATTAGCGTAGTTTACGACGATGAAGTCATATTTTTTCGTGTTGATTGCTTCCACTAACTTGTCTTTCACTTCGTAGGCGCTCATCTCCGGCTTCAGGTCGTAGGTAGCGACTTTCGGAGAGGGAACCAGAATGCGGTCTTCTCCGTCGAACGGAGCTTCGCGTCCGCCGTTGAAGAAGAACGTCACGTGCGCATACTTCTCGGTCTCTGCGATGTGCAGCTGCGTCTTGCCGTTCTTGGAAAGATATTCTCCCAGCGTGTCCTGAACGTTTTCTTTGGGGAAGAGAATGTGTACGCCCTTGAAAGAAGCATCATACGGCGTCATGCAGTAGTACTGGAGATGCGGGATGGTGCACATTCCCTGCTCGGCCATGTCTTGCTGCGTGAGGACGATAGTCAGCTCCTTCGCGCGGTCGTTGCGGTAGTTGAAGAAGATCACGGCGTCGCCCTCTTTGATAGTCCCGTCGAAATTGGCGTTGTTGATCGGCTTGATAAATTCGTCCGTCACGCCCTCGTCGTAAGATTCCTGCATGGCCTGAACCATGTTGGTAGCCTGCTTACCCTTGCCTTCAATCAGCAAATCGTAGGCTTCCTTGATGCGTTCCCAGCGTTTGTCGCGGTCCATGGCGTAGAAACGTCCGACAATGGATGCGATTCGGCCGGCCGACTTGGCGCAGTGTGCTTCCAGCTGTTCGATGAATCCTTTGCCGCTTTTCGGGTCTGTATCACGGCCGTCCATGAAGCAGTGGAGGAATGTATTCTTTTCCAAACCATATTCCTTGGCGATATCACAGAGTTTGAAGAGATGTTCCAAGGAAGAATGAACCCCGCCGTTGGAGGTCAAGCCCATGAAATGGATATTTTTGCCGTTTTCCTTCGCATACGTGAAAGCCGAAACAATTTCCGGGTTCTTCAGGATGCTGTTGTCGGCACAGGCACGGTTTATTTTCACCAGATCCTGATAGACGATGCGTCCAGCACCGATATTCAGGTGGCCAACTTCAGAGTTCCCCATCTGTCCGTCGGGTAAACCTACGTTTTCGCCCGATGCCTGGAGTTGAGAATGAGGGTAAGTTGCCAGTAAAGAGTCCCAATACGGTGTCGGAGTGTTGAAGATTACGTCATCTTTCTTGTGGTCGCCAATACCCCAACCATCCAGAATCATTAAAAGTGCTTTCTTTGCCATATTTATATGTATTTAAAGTTTTATGAGTCTGATTTTTCAACCGCCGCAAAGATAATCATTTTCTCGGAAAATGTTTTTGCAATGCCGATGCAATCTGTGGGCGCGGCG
>CALVFH010000067.1 GCA_944326775.1 uncultured Parabacteroides sp. | reverse complement strand
AACAAGAGCCTTGAAAACCTCGGCATGGACTACGTGGACTTGTATATCTGCCACATGTGGGACTACAACACGCCCATCGAGGAAATCATGGAGGGCATGAACAATGCCGTGAAAGCAGGCAAGGTGCGTGCCATCGGCATCTCCAACTGTTTCGCCTGGCAGCTTGCCAAAGCCAATGCCATTGCCGAACGCAACGGTTGGGCGAAATTCGTATCTGTGCAAGGGCACTACAACCTGCTGTTCCGTGAGGAAGAACGTGAAATGGTTCCCCTTTGTGAGGAGGACAATATCGCCCTGACTCCTTACAGCGCATTGGCGGGTGGGCGTCTCTCCAAACGTCCAGGTGAAACTTCGAAACGCCAGGAAGAAGACGGTGTGGCCAAGATGAAATACGATGCCACAGCCGAACAAGACGGCATTATCATTGCCCGTGTAGCCGAACTTGCCGACCGTTATGGTGTAACCATGACACAAGTCGCATTGGCTTGGCTTTTGCGCAAGGTTGCGTCGCCCGTAGTCGGAGCTACAAAATTGCACCACATTGACGGAGCTGTAGCTGCCCTCGACCTGAAACTGACAGATGAGGATATGACTTATTTGGAGGAAATGTACATTCCGCACAAACTGGTAGGTGTCATGGCACTCAACAAAAAGAAGCCGACCGAAAAAGCTACTTGGTCCACGGGGAATCAGGTTATCAAATAAACCATGTCTTATCCTAGAATAAGTACACATTTATAACAAATCCGGCTGAGACAGCTTCTACGCGCTTCTGCGCCGTCACCGCCTGATGCTCCCTCCCCGCAAGAGTCGCCATACGACCAACTCCAACCACCATTTGCCAGTACTATCCCAGAAGTACTCCAGTACTATTACCAAATTACTCCAGTACTTACGCAAGAGTACTCGAGTACTTGTGGCAGAGTACTGGAGTACTTTCGGCATGGTACTGGCAGCAGATCCGTTGATTCCGGTTAGAATAATGCGTTTCCGGTTACTTTCCGGTAGAGGTCGAGGGCATAGATGTCGGTCATTCCGGAAATATAATCGAGGACGCACTGGATTTTGCCATAGACGGTAGGGGCTTTCACATGGTATTGTTCCGGGATACGCTGAAGCAAGAGTTTGCTGTAGGCATGTTCCGGACGCATGACTGCTTCGGCGAGGCTGTCTATCAGATAGCTGAAAATATGATAACCGGAAAGTTCAATGTCAAGCACTTCTTTTGTTTTGTAGATTTTGTTCCAGGCCGTGGCCGAACATTCCGCGTATGCGCGGCGGGGAATATCGCTGATGTGGTCTATCAGTTCTCCGTGATAAGTCCCGTCGAGCATCCCCTTTTCGTTTTCCAGGAAGACCCGGCAACATTCATCCACCAGAATGCCGACAATACACGAACGCAGGTAGGCAATCTGCTCATTGGTATCATCCACCATTTTCATGATGTGGAGGATATGGTCGCGCCGGTCTGCATCGAAAAAGTTCATCAGCAGGTTGATGGTCTCTTCTTTTGTCAGAATGTGCAGTTTGTGGGCATCTTCGATATCCATGATTTGGTAACAGATGTCGTCGGCAGCTTCAACGAGATAGACCAGCGGATGGCGCATAAACCGGTTCTGGTCTTGCGGGTCTCGTCCGATTCCCAGTTCTTCGGCGATGCGGAGGTAGGAGGCTTCTTCGCTTTGAAAGAAACCGAACTTTCCTTTTTTTCCGGCAAAGGTCGAGGCATAGGGATATTTGATGATTGATGCCAAGGTGGAATAGGTGAGGGCGAAACCGCCTTTCCGTCTTCCGTTAAACTGGTGGGTCAGCAGGCGCATGGCATTGGCATTCCCTTCGAAATGGATGAAATCTTCCCAGCGGCCACCTTCCTCACGGATTTGTTCTTCCAGCTTTCTTCCGTTTCCTTCGGCAAAATAGGCTGAGATGGCCCGTTCCCCGGAATGGCCGAAAGGTGGATTCCCCATATCGTGGGCCAGGCAGGCTGCCGAGACGATTGAGCCTATTTCCGCGATATGTCCTTCGGCATCGGGATATTTTTTAGCCAGTTCCTTGGCAATGTGACTTCCTAAAGAACGTCCTACACACGATACTTCCAGGCTGTGGGTCAGTCGGTTGTGTACGAATATGCTGCCTGGAAGCGGAAATACCTGCGTTTTGTTTTGCATCCGGCGGAAAGGCGAGGAGAAGATAAGCCGGTCATAATCGCGTTGGAAATCGGTGCGTTCTTGCTTGCGGCCATGATATTCTTCCATGCCGAAGCGTTTGTCGGAAAGGAGTTGCAACCAGTTCATAGTAAAGACGGGAAAGCTATGCCGGCCTTGGAAAACAGCCGGCATAGCAGGGATAAATTTTTTACTTATTTGATACCCAGTTTGGCTTTGATGGCAGCCGGCAGGGCATTTTTGTTGACAACAATCGTCATGGTCTTGTATTTGACGAATGTTTCAGAAGCATACCAGGTACCTTTATATTTGCTGTCGGTACCCCAAGAGTTCTTGACCATATAGAACTTCTTGCCGGTCTGGTCTTTGGCGATACCGTAGATCAGCATCCCGTGGTCGTCTGTCGTCTCGTAATTGTCGTATGCCTGTTGGCGCATTTCCTGGGTTACGGTAATCTCCTGGCACGGACTTTCCAGCATTTTCTGGATTTCCTTGTTCTTTTCGCTTTGGCTCAAGCCCAACCAGCGATCCTGGTCCGATCCGCTGCGTTCCATGGATTCGATGTCGGGCATTACCGCAATCCCGTTGCGGGTGAATCCCTTTTCGCTGACGTCGGAAGCCCAGGCAATCGTGTAACCGTTGTTGATGGCGTTGTCGAACACCTGCATCAGTTCGTCGATGGGCAGGTTGTAGGAGTTTGTCCAGCGCCAGTTATCCTGCACTTCGATGGGGAATGCCGTGTAGAACGGATGGTGCGTGTAAGAAGTCAGTGAGATATAGTTGTCCGCATCAATGCCCAGTTCTTTGGCAAAGCTCTGCGGGGTATATTCTTTTCCGTTGTAGGTGAATTTTTCGGGAGCTTCTCCCAGATAGGCATCGATAATGCCGTCGAATCCCTTTTTCCAGGCCGTGGAAAGTTTGTTGTTGGGATTTTCCACGATGGCTTTCAGATATCCGGCAGCAGCCTGTTCCATTTCTCCGTGTACATGCATGTTTTCTCCATACTGCAAGCCCGTCATCTCAGATTCCGGTACCACTCCATAATCGCGGATGGCAGCCAGCACGTCGTCGAACGAACCGCCTTGGGCAAAGTTCAGAATCCCGTGCAGGCGGACATACTTGTCGGCTTTGTCTTTATAGTTTTTGCTGACGATATACATCTCAGACAAGTCATATTCGCCCTTGCCCATACGGAGCAGTTCGGCTTCAATGAAACCCAGACCGGAGAAGCACCAGCAGGTACCCGTACGGTTCTGATTTTTCACCGGAGTAATCTTTAACTCTTTGACAGGCGTGAATTTGTACCCTTCGGCATCTTGCGCATTTACCTGCGGAAAAGCACAGGCAAGCAGCAGTGAAGCTGCAATAATTGTTTTTTTCATGTTCCTATAATGTGTTGAGTTTAACAATTCTAAAGCAAATATACGAATATTCAGCTATAGAGGAAGCTATATAGTCTATAATTTATTAATTTCTTATATGTTTTGGACAACTTGCAATATATTTTAGGAAAAAGCAGGCATCTGTTTCTTTTTGTCTATATTTGCGTAGTTATTCACAACTTTATAATCGTTAATATCATGAAGATTACAATCATTGGTACAGGAAACATCGGTAGTTCCATTGCCAGAGGGTTATCTCAAGGCAGTTATTTTAATGCGTCGGACATTACATGTACGGATGTGTTTGAGGCTTCTCTTGAACGGATAAAGGCGTTTAACCCGGAACTGAATGTGTCGCAGGACAATCCGGCCGCCGTCAAGGACGCCGATGTGGTGGTGATTGCCGTCAAACCTTGGCGAGTTGAATCGACGTTAAACGAGATTGCCTCTTCGCTGGATTTCAGCAAGCAGATTCTGGTATCGATTGCGGCGAATGTCTCTTTCGAACAATTGCTTTCCTTCATCCCGAAGAAGTTCAAGACTGTCCACCCTACGATTTTCCGGGTAATGCCCAATACGGCCATCAGTGTGTTGAGCAGCATGACCTTTGTCGCTTCACATAATGCCACTCATGAACAGAAAGACCTTATTCTCAATATATTTAAAGACCTTGGCCATGCGATGCTGATTGAAGAACGCCTGATGGGCGCGGCCACGGCACTGGCCTCGAGCGGTATCGCCTATGCGATGCGCTATATCCGGGCATCCATGGAAGGCGGGGTGGAACTGGGTTTCTATCCGCAGGAGGCTCGCGAAATTGTCTTGCAGACGGTCAAGGGTGCTGTCGATTTGCTGGAGGCGAACCAGACGAACCCCGAAATCGAAATCGATAAGGTTACGACTCCCGGCGGGATTACCATCCGCGGGTTGAACGAAATGGAAATGGCCGGTTTTACCTCGGCCGTGGTCCGCGGTTTGAAAGCCAGCCTGTGATTTTCGATAAAGTTAAAAAAGAAGAAGGAAGAATCCGCTGTCCGGGGTTCTTCCTTCTTCTTTTTGCGTTATTTCTTCGTTGTTTGTTTTCTTCGGTCTATTTCCGTCTTCAGCATTTTCAGTTCCCGGCCGGTCTGTCCGGCAACGGAGGTATTCTCTTCAGCGCGGCGGATCAGATAAGGCAGGACATCCCGCACTTTGGCGTAGGGCACATATTTGGTGACATTATAGCCCTCGTGTGCCAGGTTGAAAGAGATGTTGTCGCTCATCCCCAAGAGTTGCGCGAAGAAGATGCGCGTGTCGTTGCGGGCGATGCCCCGTTCGTCGATCATCTTGGCCAGCATATAGTTGCTCTCCTCGTTGTGTGTGCCCATGAAGATCTCGAAGTGCTCCAGATGGTCCATGGCGAAGCGCACGCCCTCGTTGAAGTTGGCGTCGGTAGCCGCTTTGTCTTTGCAGATCGGGTCGGGATAACCCATTTCGGCCGCACGAGCTCTTTCCGCTTCCATATAGGCTCCGCGTACGAACTTCACGCCGGCAATGTAGTTTTTCTCCTGCGCGTCGGCGAGAATCTGGCGCAGATACGGCATCCGGTCGTGGCGATACATCTGCAACGTGGCAAAAACGATGGCCCGTTTCTTGTTGAATTTGCGCATCGCCTCGTCGGTCAGCTCGTCCAGGGCATTCTGGAAGCTGTAATCCTCGGCATCGACAATCAGGCGGACATCGTTGTCGTAAGCCCGTTGGCAGAATGCCATGAAGCGTTCCTTGAATTCGCGGAAAGCCTTCACTTCTTCAATCGTCAGTTCTTCGCGTTTCTCCGAAGCTTTGGTGAGCAGTTCGTCGGTAATGATGGTAGAGGGTTTGAATACGGCGTAGGCCAGGTTGTCGTTTCCTTTGGCAAAATCGATGGAGCGGAGGGTTTCCTCGAATGTTGCCTGGATGCCTTCGGGCGTCTGTTCGCCTTCTGCCGAATAGTCCAGGGTAGAGCGCACGTTGAAACTCCGCAAGTGGTCGATGATTTTGCGGCAATCTTCCAGTGTCTCGCCTCCGACGAATTGTTTATAGAGGGTAGGTTTCACGGCCCAGGCCAAAGGAAAGTGTATTTTCAGCGCGATGTGGCTTGCTGCGCTGGCGCATTTCACGATCCACGGATGTTTGATCGTGTTGAACAATAAGTAGGCGTTCTGCAATTCGGACTGCGACTTTGCCGAGAATGCTATTTCGGTATTGTTGAAATCTAACATGGTAAATACTTTAAGGAGATTGGAAAAAGCGAGTTATGAGCCTCCTTGAGCGGAACCCATAACTCGCTATATAGAAATGTAAAGCAATTTATTTCTCGCCTAAGAACGGATAGCCGTAGCTTGTCGGCGGAACCAGTGCTTCCTTGATGCAGCGCGGGTTCGTCCAGCGGATCAGGTTCAGCGGGCCTCCGGCCTTGTCGTTGGTACCGGATGCGCGAGAGCCTCCGAACGGTTGCTGGGCAATCACGGCTCCTGTCGGCTTGTCGTTGATGTAGAAGTTGCCGGCAGAGTAGCGCAGCTTGTTGAGCGCCTTGTCGATCGCGTAGCGGTCGTGTGCGAAGATCGAACCCGTCAGGCCGTAAGGCGAAGTCTGGTCGCAAAGCTCGAGCGTCTCTTCATATTTGTCGTCTTCATAGACATAGATGGTGATCACCGGACCGAAGATTTCTTCCACCATCGTCTTGAACTTCGGATTCGTGGTCTGGATAACCGTCGGTTCTACGAAGTAACCTACCGACTTGTCGCCGTTGCCGCCGAAGATGATTTCTGCCTCGGGCGATTCCTTCGCATAGTTGATATAGTTCATGATGTTGTCGAACGAAGCCTCGTCGATCACGGCATTGATAAAGTTCGTGAAGTCCTGCACGTCGCCCATCTTGATTTCCTTCAGCATATCGCCTACGTAATCTTTCACCTTGCTCCACAACGATTTCGGGATATAGGCGCGAGAGCCTGCCGAGCATTTCTGTCCTTGATATTCGAACGCGCCGCGGACGATAGCCGTTGCCACCTCCAGCGGACATGCCGACGGATGTACGAAGATGTAGTTCTTGCCTCCCGTCTCGCCGACAATCTTCGGATAGGATTTGTAGTGGCCGAGGTTCTCACCCATCTGGCGCCACAACGTGTTGAATGTCGCCGTCGAGCCCGTGAAGTGGAAGCCTGCCAGGTCGGGGCTGGAAGTTACGACCTTTCCGATGACGCTACCCTTGCCCGGGATGAAGTTGACCACGCCGTCGGGCAGGCCAGCCTCTTTAAAGACTTTCATCAGCAGATAATTCGAGTAGAGGGCTGTCGTAGAAGGTTTCCAGACGGCCACGTTACCCATCATGGCCGGACCCATGTTGAGGTTCGATGCGATAGAGGTGAAGTTGAACGGTGTCAGCGAGAAGACGAAGCCCTCCAGTGCGCGGTACTCCATGCGGTTCAGTGTGCCCGTTTCGGAATACGGCTGGTCGGCGTAAACCTGGCTTGCGTAGAAGGTGCTGAAGCGAAGGAAGTCGATCAGCTCGCACGGTGCGTCGATTTCAGCCTGGAAGGGGTTCTTGCTCTGCCCCAGCATGACCGATGCGTTCAGCAGATAGCGGTATTTGGTGGAAAGAAGCTCTGCGATGCGCAGGATGACCGATGCACGTTCCGTCCAGGGCAGTTCCGACCAGTCCTTGTGCGCCTTCATGGCGGCGTCGATAGCCATCTGTACTTCTTTTTCGCCGGCTTTATGGTAGGTTGCCAAAACGTGATGGTGGTCGTGCGGCATCACGACGTTGCCCGTATCGCCCGTGCGGATTTCCTTTCCGCCAATGACCAAAGGAATCTCCCACTTTTCGGAAGAGAGTTTTGCCAAGGCATCTTTCAATGCTGCTTTTTCACTCGTGCCGGGTGCATAGCTTTTTCCCGGCTCATTAATCGGTTTTGCAAACCGAAACAAAGCGTTGTCCATGATAAACTGTAATTTTTATAAGGTTTATATTCTACTTTTTTTTGCTGCAGCGAATGTAAAGAATATATTCCGAAAATACGAGGTGTTTAATGTTAAAAGTACAATAATTATCAGGAGAAATTCGTCCCGTGCATTCCGCTGAGGCTGTCCAAGCCCTTGGAAACCTTCCGCGGATTTGTTTGAACCTGTTCAAGCTCTTGAATTCTTCCAGCGGATTTGTTTGGACCTGTTCAAGCTCTTGAATTCTTCCAGCGGATTTGTTTGGACCTGTTCAAGCTCTTGAATTCCTTCAGCGGATTTGCGTGGACCTGTCCAAGCCCTTGAATTCCTTCAGCGGATTTGTTTGAAGCAAGAAAACCCCTTGAACAGCTCCAGCGGATTTGTTTGAAGCTGTCCAAGGGGTTGGTTAGGTTTTTCGCCTGCCGGCTAAGGGGTAATTCTTCATTTGTCCTCACCCACCATTTTCCAGACTAGGGAACTGAGGGCGGCGCCGACAAACGGGGCGACGATAAACAGCCATAGTTGTGCGAGGGCCTGGCCTCCTTCGACCAAAGCCGGTCCGATGCTCCGGGCGGGATTGACCGACGTGCCCGTAATCGGAATGCAGACAATGTGAATCAATACCAGTGTCAGGCCGATAGCCAGCCCCGCCAGGTTGCCTGCTCCTTTCTTTTCGTCGGTAGTGCCCAGCACGACCAGCACAAAGATGAACGTGAATACGGTTTCGGCAATAAATGCCTGGGCCATCTCGCCCGTGTCATACGAGTTGGCGCCGGAAATGGTTGGCCCCCCGTGTCCTCCGGTCGAAACCAGCGCAACCAAAATCAGCGAGCCGAGAATAGCTCCGATGACCTGGAAAATCATGTACATCGAGGCGTCCCGGCCGTTCATGCGTCCTGACAGCCATACCCCCAGCGTGATGGCCGGATTAATATGGCATCCCGAAATATTTCCAATGGTATAAGCCATGGCAATCACGGCTAAACCGAAGGCGAAAGCCACGCCCAGCGTGCCGACGCCTGCTCCTACTATATCTGCGGCGTTTCCGGCAAATATAGCGCTTCCACAACCCATCAGGACGAGAACCATCGTCCCGATCATTTCTGCTAAATATTTCTTCATAAGCTCCATTGATTTAAGTTAAACTTCTGTTTATCGCCCCTAAGTTAGGAAAAAATAGTAGGATTGTTTACTAAAATGTCTGTTTTTGTAATAAATTTCAGGCAGAAAATGCTTTCTGGAGGCAGTTTGTAACCTCGAAAAGGGGCGGATTTGCCCTGCGCCGGACTTATCTGGAAGCGGTACGATTCGAAGACGGAACTTCCACCAGGTAGGGCCAGAACCTTGCGGGCAGGTTTTGCCGTTGCAGGCGCGGGTTGAGGCGTTCGCGGATGGCAGTGGCCTGGAAATAGGTCTGCCAGAGCTGTTGGAAGTCTTTTTCACCTTCGGCCATCTGTTCGGCACTGAGTTTGCCGGTGCGGAGAGCCTCGGGCGGGTCGGCGAAGCGCACTTCCTCAGGTTTTTTGCCGTCGTAGAAATAGCCGTAGCCGCGCTTGATGTCGTAGAGCAACCAAAGCTGGTCGGCGAAGCGGTCGGTCAGGTGCGGGAGCGTCAGGGGCAGCACGTCGTAGAGCGGGGCAAGGGCAGCAAAGTAGATGCCGTCGGCCGTTTTCTGGAAGCGCAGGAACTGGATGACGTAGCTGCTCTCGCGGTTGACTTTCCGCCAGATCTGGTTGAGGCGGAGCACGTCGGCGTCGCCCAAATTGTAGGCGAAATCCCCCGGATAGTCGAAGATTTTGCGGATATACCGGAAAATGAGGGTGTCGGCATCAGGCAGCTCCGAGAGCCAGGCGGCGGTGAGGGCGGAGAGGAGTTCGCGCTGCCTGACCTTGCGCTCCAGGCCCTTCCAGACGCGCTCGGCGTGGGCGGTGTCGGTGCAGACGGTGAAGGGCTCGTCGGCAAAGAGGGGCAACGGGTCGTTTTCGCCTATCAGGACGTCGGGAAACTGGCGGCGCGTGTAGGCATAGAAGACGGCCGTCAGCAGGCCCTCGAAGGTTTTGTCGTAGCGGAACACCCTCATGGCTCGTCGAAGAATAAGCTGAGCTGCCGTTCGTCGGCGGCCCGCGGGTTGGGTTTTACCAGAAGGCGGCGCACGCCCTCGGGGGTGATTTCCTGAATTGTAGGCGTCGGCAGCTCGCAGGTGGTGATGAAATATTGGGCTTTCTTCAGCACGACGCCTATCCGCTTGAGCTGGTACGTTCCCAAGCGGCCGTAGCGGCGGGCGAGGAGAATCGCCTTGGCCGATTTCACGCCGATGCCGGGCACGCGGAGGAGCTGCTCGTAGTCGGCGCGGTTGACATCTACCGGGAAGTTTTCCGGATGGCGCAGTGCCCACGAGAGTTTCGGGTCGATGTCGAGCTCGAGGTTCGGATGGCTGTCATCGACAATCTCTTCCACGCGGAACTGGTAAAAGCGCAGTAGCCAGTCGGCCTGGTAGAGCCGGTTCTCGCGGACCAGCGGGGCTTGCTTCAGGGCAGGCAGGCGCGTGTCGTATGTATTAATATGTATATAGCCGGAATAATAAACGCGCTTCATCGACTGCCGTCGGTAGAGGGCCGACGAGAGGCGGAGGATGGACTGGTCGTTGTCGGGTGTCGCGCCGATAATCATCTGCGTGCTTTGTCCGGCGGGGGCGAAACGCGGGGCGGAACGGAAGTGGCGGCGTTCTTCGGCACTCTGCACGACACCTTGCTGGATGTAGCGCATGGGGGTGAAGACGCTCTGGAAATTCTTTTCGGGGGCGAGTGCCTGGAGGCTGGCCTCGTTGGGGATTTCGATATTCACGCTCAGGCGGTCGGCATAGAGTCCCGCTTCGTGCACCAGGGCTTCACTGGCTCCGGGGATGCTTTTCATGTGGATATAGCCGTTGAAGCGGTGGAGGGTGCGCAGGTCTTTCACCACGCGGACCATCCGTTCCATGGTGTAGTCGGGATTGCGCACCACGCCCGACGAGAGGAAGAGCCCTTCGATGTAGTTCCGGCGGTAAAACTCGATGGTCAGCTCCACTAATTCGGAGACGGCGAACGTCGCGCGGGGAATGTCGTTGCTGCGGCGGTTGATGCAGTAGGCGCAATCATACATGCAGGAGTTGGTGAGCATGATTTTGAGCAGCGCGATGCAGCGTCCGTCGGCGGCGAAGCTGTGGCAGATTCCCCAGCCCGCGGCACTGCCGATGGCACCTTTCTGATGGCCGCGCGAAGTCCCGCTCGAGGCGCACGACACATCGAATTTGGCTGATTCAGCCAGGATTTTGAGTTTTTCAAGTACGTTCGCGTTCATGGCGTAAATTTCAGGCAAAAATACAGCTTTCCGTCCGAAAGATACGCCGATTGGTCGAAAACCCGTATATTTGCCCAACGTAATTTTAAATTTTGATAGCATGAAAGATTCAAGAAGAGCGTTTTTCCGGAAAAGTCTGGCCGGGGCGTTGGCGTTCGGCAGCATGGCAGCCGGTGTGAACGTGTGGGCAGACCCGGTGAAACCCAAGGCAGCCAAGAAGGTGAATCCGTTTAAGCTGGGCATGGCGGGATATACGTTTGTCAACTTCGATTTGGAGACAACGCTGAAGACCCTGAAGCAGTTGGACGTGCATTACCTTTGTATTAAGGATTTCCATCTCCCGCTCGACAGCAACGACGAGCAGATCGCGGCGTTCCATGCCAAGTGTGCCGAATATCAGGTGACGGGCTATGCCGTCGGACCGATTTACATGAAAAGCGAGGCGGAAATCGACCGCGCGTTCGAATATGCCAAGCGGGTGGGGGTGAAGACGATTGTCGGCGTGCCCAACTACGAGCTGTTGCCCTATGTCGAGAAGAAAGTGAAGGAGTATGATTTCCATTATGCCATCCATCTGCATGGACCGGACATCGAGATTTATCCCGACGCGACGGACGTCTGGGAGCATACGAAGGATTTGGATCCGCGCATCGGCATGTGCCTCGACGTGGGCCACGATTTGCGTAACGGATGCGACCCGGTGGCCGATTTGAAGAAATATCATTCGCGCGTGTTCGATATGCATATTAAAGATGTAACCGATGCGTCGAAGGCAGGCGTGGCCACTCCGATCGGACGCGGAAAAATCGATTTCCCGGCGCTGGTGGCCATGATGCGCGAGGTAAACTATACCGGCATGTGCAGCCTGGAATATGAGAAAGATATGAAAGACCCGTTCTTGGGTATCGCCGAGTCGATCGGCTACTTCAAGGCGGTGAGCGATTATTAATAGGTAGTGATTATGAAAGTAAGAAGCATCTTATTCCTTGCCCTTAGCGGGCTGTGCGTGGCCTGTGGCAATATGCGCACGTTTCAGGTTGAAACCTTCAATCCGGCGGATGTTACCTATCCGAAGGAGGTGTCGAAGATCCTGATGGTCAATAATGCGGTTCCCCAGCCCGACAGCGTGGGCTACCAGTTTGTGCTGAACGGGGAGGAGCAGGATACCTGCCGGGCAAAGGCCGACAGTGCGTTGTTCGCCTTTTGCCGCTCGCTGGGAACGGTCATCGCAGATGCTTCTTACTTTGAAGATGTCTTGCTTTATCACGAACCGCTCCGTCACGACCGGGCGTATCTGCAGGATATCCGCCTCGGACAGGAGGATGTCCGCCGGCTGTGCGAAGAAAACGGGACGGATGCCGTTATTTCCCTGGAGCGGATGACGTTTACGATGGAGAAGGAGGTGGAATCTTATCCGCACATGGGACTGGAGTATGGGGTAGTGAAGGTGAGGGCTTCCGGCATCGTGCGCACCTACATCCCTCAGAAGGAGCAATCGATGGCGACCATCCTGTTGTCTGATTCGGTGATGTGGGAGGAAGTCGGCGATAATCTGGCCATGCTGAACGAGTTGCTCCCCCCGCCCGATGTGGCATTGGAGGTGGCGGCAGCTTATATCGGGGCGCGGATGTCCGACCATTTCGTGCCGCACTGGAGTGAGGCTTCCCGCTGGTACTATACCAATCCCGGAGCCCGCTGGAAAGAGGCGTCGGCTTTTGCTTCCGACGGTAAATGGGCTGAGGCGGAGCAACGCTGGATGCAGATTGCCGAAAAGAGCTCGAATCCTGCCGCCCAGGCGAAAGCCTATACCAATCTGGCGCTGGCCTGCGAGATGCAGAACCGTTTCTCCGACGCTTGCGACTGGGCTCGGAAAGCCGAAGCCTTGTTTGAGAAGGCAGAAGGAGAGAAGGGGGAAAACACGCTTTTGCTGAAAGCCTATGTCATTGCGTTGAACGAACGGATAAGTGCCGACGAGAAACTTAATATCCAAATCGGAGAATAATATCCCGAAATTTTACTACTTTTGAAAGCAAATTAAAGGAATCAGCCCTATGAGTGAGAATAAAGCGAATATCCAGTCTGTTTTGGAGTCTGTTTTCACGACAGCCTTGGAGAAAATAGAGAAGAATAGTGCCGGAAAGTTCATTAACGACATCTTTGTACAGGTGGATGCGGAAAGCGGAGAAGTACAGATTTTCGACGAAGAGGAACAGCTGGTTGAAAAAACCGTTATCTTCGATTGGGTAAACAGTCCGGAAGACGAAGAGACGTTTAACAAGAAAGTCGCTCCAGTCTTGCGTGCCGTTCTTGCCATACTGGCTGCCAAGAATGCTTTCGAAAAGCCTTGTTTCATAAAGCCTTTCTCCGTCAACCTGACCGATGAGGATTTTGTCGTTATCGAGGAATTGCTCTTTATTGACGACGATAATCTGCGTCTCGACGACCCGCTGCTGAAGGATTTGGATAAAGACTTGGATAATTTTTTGACCAAACTTCTTTCAGATGTCGAATAAAGTACATATCTTTGCACCGTCAAAAAATAAGAGACCTTGGAATGTTGCCGAAATGGCTCAGTTGGTAGAGCAACGCATTCGTAATGCGTAGGTCCCGGGTTCGAGTCCCGGTTTCGGCTCAAAAAATAAAACGGAGAATATCAATTACTTGAAGATATTCTCCGTTTTTGTTTTTTCTTTTTGGAATCTTTTCAAAAAGCGACAAGTTATGAAAATACCGCAACTTGTTTCTCTATAGCTTTTTTAATGAAAGCGTTAATAGAAATACCGGCCTGTTTTGCCAAAACGGCCACTCTGCTATGAAGTTCTGGGGATAAACGGACGTTCAGAGAACCAGAATAACGCTTATGCGGTTCAATCCCTTCTTCCTCACAATAAGCCAGGTAATCATCGACCGCTTCATGGAAAGCATTCGTAAGCTCTTGCACGCTTTCTCCTTCAAAATTAACAAGTCCGTCAATTCCTTCTATCTTTCCGAAAAAGACATTGTCCTTTTCACTAAAGGATACAGACCCGATATAGCCTTTGTAAGTCAATGTGTTCATAACAATACAATCTCCTTTATTTTATAAATCCTGCTTCTGTCAAATCATTCAATACCTGCTTCATGGCATATCCTTTGATTATGTTTCCGGGGTGCGGTTTGTGTAACATAATTGGACGTTTGTCAGCATTGCGATAAATCACCCTTGAACCGGATGTCTTTCCCTTGTTGGATTTCTCGTATCCGAAAATAGCCAACAGACGCTCCATCTCATCAAAAGTGAAATCGCTTGGCTGCTTTTTAAATCGTTCTATGAGTTTTTCTTGTGTTCCCATCATAAAATCTTTGCACAAAAGTAACTATTGTGTAGTTGCAAAACAAATACCGGAACAGGTCATAACAAATTTATTGCGGAAAGTTCTTCTGTCAGCGCATTGATTCCTTTCTGAATTTTCTCCAGCTGTTGTTTTCTTGGTTTATGGACCCCGGCTGCATAATGCCATAATTGACGTTCATTGATTCCGGTGATGCGGCTCAATGCGGCTTTTGTAAAGATATTGCTGTAATAATTTATGAAAGTGGCTGCGTCTATTTTGAATTTCAGAGTAAACGTTCCTTGCAGTATTTCAACCGGGGTAATGTTCATTTCTTTACATGATTCCAGATAAAGTTCTACGGCCTCTTTCATGTTTGTCTCGATTTCCTTCACATTGTTTCCGACAGTTATTACCGGAGCGCCTTCAATATAAGCACTAAGATTATTTCCTGCATGCTCAACAACTACTTCTACATTCTTGTAGCTCATAGCTCAAACAACTTTATTACGCTGCAAATGTAGTAAAAATATGAATACTATAAAAGAAATCCGAAAATAGATCTATCTGTTCTTTGCATTTCTCTTTCCAAAACTATTTCCGGAGGAGGAGAAACCTATGCTTTCGTCCTTAAAAACCTATGTTTTCGTTGAGAAAACCCATAGGAATGGAAAAAATTCCGCGTTTTTCCTTGCAGTTTCATAAATTGCACTTACCTTTGCATCGAATCCCCATGGGAAAGTGTTCCCGCGATGGCGGAATCAACATTTTAATGTTAAGCATTTACGGATATTATTCCTTCAGTAAAATCGGCAAAATTTTAATTGTAGTGGAATAATAGACAATGAATGCTTGCGCTCTGGGCGTATTCTTCTTTTTGATCAGTCTAAAAAGAACTATACCGTATAGAGCGCGGGCTGTTGTTTATATCACTACAGGGCGTTTGCCGATGCCTACTGAAGATATAACGACAGAGCCCGCGCTTTTTTTGTGCTCGTTCATAATTGAAGTGGCGGGGCTGTCCCCCGTAATTGTTAATCATTGAAACTTATTAATAACCTCAATATTAACAATTAAATTATTAAATGATTATGAACAAGAAAGTTTCTACACTTTTGACATGCGGGCTGATTTTAGGAGGCTCGCTGTTGACAAGTTCGGCTTTTGCGGAAGTATTGCCTATTGGTGATAAAGTGTCTGCAAGCAACAAGCTGAAAGCTGATGGCTCTACAGCGTACTTCATTGTACAAGATGAGGGTAATCTGGCAGCTTCATCTTTGGTTTTAGGAATGCAATGGGCTGATGAATTAACACAAAAAGAACTTGCATTCTTAGTTAGAACTGCTAATACAGATATTAATGGAGATCACAATCGTTTCTTATGGACCGTTACTTCTCACAACGATGGTGGTAAATATTCTTATGAATTTACCAACGTTGCAACAGGTCAAAAACTGACTGTAGATAATAATAATGGATCTTTTAACCAGATGGAAACAGATGTTCCAGCTGATGCGAATGATGCAACACAATTTTCATTTGGAGAAAAACAACCTTCCTATGAGAGTGGAGTTGCTGATGGAAAATTATATGTTACTACGACATTGAGTGATGACGACAAAATTGCTTTATCAATTGCTGCTCCTAATGTTATAGTAGCTCAGACTGGTGTTTCTAACATTTTCAACCTTTATTCTGTAGAAGATTCTGAAATTACAGATGCAACAGGTCTGAACGCTCTCTATAATCTTTCCGGTTTCAACTTTGAAATTGAAGAAGGTGTAACTAACATCTTTGGAGAAGGTAAAGTTAAGGCAATCAAGGTTGAAGATGGTGTAACATGGGGCGATGTTAATGATGGTGTGCAGCCTTATTCATTCCCGGCAGGTACTTATTTTGCTGTTGAAACTCCAGCAGGAGATTATTCTTCACTCGCTGCAGCTGACAAG
>CALVFH010000066.1 GCA_944326775.1 uncultured Parabacteroides sp. | reverse complement strand
GGTGAAAGATGGGGCTCGAACCCACGACCCTTGGAACCACAATCCAATGCTCTAACCAACTGAGCTACATTCACCATATCAGTCTTTTCAGAGACCTCTTTCAAAGACGGTGCAAAGGTAGGCATTATTTCCGAATATGCAAATCTTTGCCCTTCTTTTTTGCCTTTCTTTTTACTTATAGATTTCTTTCTTTCCTGCCAACAAGGTGTTACGCATTAAAGAAATGATCGTCATCGGACCGACACCTCCCGGTACCGGCGTGATAAAGGAACATTTCGGCGCTACTTCGTCGAACTTCACGTCGCCCGAGAGACGGAAACCGCTCTTGCGGGTAGCATCCGGAACGCGCGTTGTGCCGACATCGACCACGACCGCTCCTTCTTTCACCATATCGGCCGTAACGAAACCGGGGACACCCAAAGCGGCGATGATAATATCCGCCTGGCGGCACATCTCCTTCAGATTCTTCGAACGGCTATGGCAAACGGTTACCGTACAATCGCCGGGATAAGCCTTCTGCATCATCAGCATGGCCACCGGCTTGCCGACAATATTGCTCCGGCCCAGGACTACACAATGTTTGCCTTGCGTCTCGACATGGTTGCGTTTCAGCAATTCCAGGATACCCGCGGGAGTGGCTGAAACAAAGCAAGGCAATCCGATTGACATGCGCCCTACGTTGATGGGATGGAAACCATCCACATCCTTCCGGTAATCAATCGCTTCGATAATCTTCTGTTCGGAAATATGCTTGGGCAACGGGAGCTGGACAATAAAACCATCCACATCCGGGTCATTGTTCAGTTCATCTACTTTGCGGAGCAACTCTTCTTCTGTCACATCATCCTCATAACGAATCAGGGTTGACTTGAAACCAATCTCGCCACAAGTCTTTACCTTATTGGCTACATAGGTTTCGCTTCCTCCGTCGTGCCCGACCAAAATAGCCGCCAAATGAGGGGTCTTTCCTCCCGCCGCTTTAATACGGGCAACCTCTTCCGCCATCTCCTGTTTCATCTGAGCAGAGGTGGCTTTTCCATCTAATAACTGCATCTCCTTATGAATTTGAATTATACACTAACTTATTTCCGGTTGAACATCGGGAGTTTCCGGCTTCCCGGTTTCATGGTCGTCAACATCTTCATCATTTTCCGGGTCTCATCGAATTGCTTGATGAGCTTGTTGACTTCCTGAATGGAAGTACCGCTACCCTTGGCGATACGCTGACGGCGGGAACTATTCAGGATGGCCGGATTGGAGCGTTCGGCCGGTGTCATCGAATAGATAATCGCCTCGATACTCTTGAAAGCATTGTCGTCGATATCCACATCCTTGATCGCTTTTCCCACCCCCGGAATCATCGATGCCAGTTCCTTCAGATTACCCATCTTCTTGATCTGCTGGATCTGAGTGATAAAGTCATTGAAGTCGAACTGGTTCTTGGCGATTTTCTTTTGGAGACGCTTGGCTTCCTCTTCATCATATTGTTCTTGCGCACGTTCTACCAGCGAAACAATATCGCCCATACCCAAGATACGGTCGGCCATACGTTCGGGATGGAACACGTCAAGCGCATCCATCTTTTCACCCGTACCCACGAATTTGATCGGCTTATCCACGACGGTACGGATAGAAAGTGCGGCACCACCCCGGGTATCACCATCAAGCTTGGTCAGCACTACCCCATCGAAATCCAGTCGCGTATTAAATTCCTTGGCGGTATTCACGGCATCCTGACCGGTCATGGCATCAACCACGAACAAGGTTTCGTCCGGATGAATGGCCTCCTTGATTGCGGCGATTTCCTTCATCATCTGTTCATCGATAGCCAAACGACCGGCGGTATCCACAATCAGCAAGTCATTCCCCTTCGATTTGGCAAATTGAATCGCATGCAAAGCAATCTCTACCGGATTTTTGTTTTCCTCTTCCAGATAAACCGGCACCCCGATTTGTTCGCCCAACACACGCAATTGCTCGATAGCTGCCGGGCGATATACGTCACACGCTACCAAGAGCGGCTTTTTATTCTTCTTGGTCTTCAACATATTGGCAAGCTTTCCGGAGAATGTCGTTTTACCGGAACCTTGCAGACCGGACATCAAAATAATGGCAGGACGGTTGACCAGATTCAAATCCGTTGCCGTACCTCCCATCAACAAGGCCAACTCATCATGTACGATTTTCACCATCAACTGGCTCGGTTTCACCGAAGTCAGCACATTCTGGCCAAGGGCTTTCTCTTTTACCTTATCGGTAAATGTCTTGGCTACTTTATAGTTCACGTCAGCATCGAGCAACGCACGACGAACATCTTTCAACGTTTCTGCTACGTTGATTTCGGTGATTCTACCCTCACCTTTCAGCAATTTGAACGAACGCTCCAGACGTTCGCTAAGATTGTCAAACATAGTCTTCTGATGTATCTATTTGATTATTCCTTTTTCACTTAGAGCGCAAAGATACAAATTTTTCCCGATTGCGGCGAAAGAGGAGCAACAATTGTTGGTTTGCCGAATTGTCGAGAGCTGCCTCACGCCGCTCCTCGAACAAATCAAGTGAAGCCGAACATTCTCCGCAAATATCAATCCCGATAACCGTTTCCTGCTGGAGAATCACACGCAACAACTGCTCCAATTCGTCCAGACTCATGCTCCCCTGATCCCAATTCGTTGCAGCTGAAGACGGATTCAACACATCTTTGTCCACGGATATATAAACCGGCTCCGATATATGTTCGGATGCAAATTCCTGCCAGAAATCTTCGTGAAACAAGGTCTTCTCGCCATAAAAACGAACCCGTTCACGATACTCCACAGGAACTGCCTGAACCAAGCTGTCTGAAGCTCCAATAATCAATACCTTACACAAAAACGGATTCGTATCTATCACATCCTTCACCCAACTTCCACATGAAATCATTTCATCAAACAAAGGCGGTTGCATATCCGGATGATGATCGAAAACAATCAGCGAAAATGGTCGAGTAATTTTGTCCGTCCAAAACTTTGTCAGATAATGATAATTCCCGGAATCAATAAAATGAATGCCTTCCGGCGAGTAAGGTGCCATCAATGTCCGAAGAGCCTTCTCGCCATCCCGGTCGCAATAGCAATCAGTTCCAGCCAGATGAGTACAATCTATCCAGATAAAAGAAGACTTCCCGGCAAAGGACTCAGCCCTATAGACATTCGTGAAATTCATAATGAAAACCCTTTGTTCCATATTTAACTTCCTGTATTCGTTCTTCTGAAACAAAATTAATAAGCCAAACACAAAAACAAGACTTTCCTTTCAGTATTTTTTCACGGAAGCACCGAAAGAATAGTGTAAAATCGACACATTTATGTTCTAAAACATATAAATAAGCTCTTTAACCAATGAAAATAAATCTTACTTTTGAGGCATCTGAATAGATAAACAAAGATGTTAAACTCATAAACGTATATTGTTGTGGAAATATTAGACTGGATTGTTATAGGGCTCTTTTCGTTAGCCCTGATTGGAATTGTAGTCTGGGTGTTGCGGCAAAAACAAAACGACTCGGCGGATTATTTTTTAGGAGGCAGGGATGCCACATGGATTGCCATCGGTGCGTCCATATTTGCCTCAAATATCGGTTCGGAACATTTAATAGGATTAGCGGGTACCGGTGCGTCGAGCGGTATGGCAATGGCACATTGGGAAATCCAGGGTTGGATGATCCTGATTCTCGGCTGGGTATTTGTTCCTTTTTATGCCCGAAGTATGGTTTATACCATGCCTGAATTTCTTGAACGGCGCTATAACCCTCAATCTCGCACAATCTTGTCGTTTATTTCGCTGATAAGCTATGTCCTGACAAAAGTTGCCGTTACGGTTTATGCCGGAGGATTAGTCTTCCAGCAAGTATTTGGCATTGAAACCTTGTGGGGCATCGACTTCTTCTGGATTGCCGCCATAGGTTTGGTCATCATCACGGCAATCTATACCATCCTGGGCGGTATGAAGTCGGTACTATATACTTCTATCCTCCAAACTCCTATCCTGCTTTTAGGCTCACTGATCATCTTGGTACTCGGCTTTAAGGAACTGGGGGGTTGGGACGAAATGATGCGTATCTGCGGGGCTACGGTAGTGAATGACTACGGCGACACCATGACCGATCTGATCCGCGACAACCGCGATGCACAATATCCCTGGCTGGGTGCTTTAATCGGTTCCTCTATCATTGGTTTTTGGTATTGGTGTACAGATCAATATATCGTCCAGCGTGTACTTTCCGGAAAGAACCAGCGGGAAGCCCGCCGGGGTACTATCTTTGGCGCTTATCTGAAACTATTACCCGTATTTCTTTTCCTTATTCCGGGTATGATTGCCTTTGCTCTTCATCAAAAATCATTGGCGGCAGGGGGAGAAGGGTTTCTGCCGTTGCTGGCAAGCGGGGCCGTCAATGCCGATGCCGCCTTCCCTACCTTAGTGGCCAAACTCTTGCCGGCCGGTGTCAAAGGATTAGTGGTTTGTGGTATATTGGCTGCCTTAATGAGTTCCTTAGCGTCCCTCTTCAACTCGTCCGCCATGCTCTTCACCATCGACTTTTATAAACGCTTCCGTCCCAATACCCCGGAAAAGAGACTCGTTACCATCGGACAAATAGCAACCGTGGTCATCGTCATATTAGGTATCCTTTGGATTCCGATCATGCGTTCGGTCGGCGATGTCCTTTATACATACCTTCAGGATGTCCAGTCCGTATTAGCTCCAGGTATTGCCGCTGCCTTCTTGTTGGGTATCTGCTGGAAACGCACGACCGCCCAGGGAGGTATGTGGGGTCTGATTGCCGGCATGGTGATTGGCATGACCCGTTTAAGTGCAAAAGTTTACTATAGCAACAACCCGGATGCTGCCGACAACCTTTTCAAATATCTCTTCTATGATGTCAATTGGCTTTTCTTCTGCGGATGGATGCTCGTGATTTGCTTAGCGCTTATCATCGTCATCAGCTTATGTACCAAGGCTCCTTCTCCTGAAAAGATACAAGGCCTGGTATTCGGCACGGCTACGGAAGCCCAGAAAGCAGAGACTCGGGCAAGCTGGAATCATTGGGATGTGATTCATTCTGCTATCATCATCGGCATCACGGTAGCATTCTATTGGTATTTCTGGTAAAACAACAAATCTTATATATAATCCATAAATTATATGTTAGAAGAATTAAAACAACAAGTTTATCATGCGAATCTCCAGCTGGTAAAGCATGGACTGGTCATCTTCACGTGGGGAAATGTCTCCGGAATAGACCGCGAAAAAGGGTTGGTGGTTATCAAGCCCAGCGGCGTTTCCTATGATGAGATGAAACCCGAAGATATGGTAGTCGTCGATTTGGAAGGCCACATCGTTGAAGGGAATCTTCGCCCTTCAAGCGATACTCCTACCCACCTTTGCCTCTACCGGGCTTTTCCAGAAATAGGAGGTGTCGTTCATACGCATTCGACCTACGCTACGGCCTGGGCACAAACAGGCGATGATATTCCATGCCTCGGAACGACCCATGCCGATTATTTCTATGGGGATATTCCGTGTACGGAAGAAATGACGCCCGAAGAAATCGAAGGAGATTACGAACTGGAAACGGGAAACATCATCGTCAACCGTTTCGCCAACCTGAACCCCATGCATACGCCGGGTGTGCTGGTGCAGAACCACGGCCCTTTCACATGGGGGAAAAATGCCGACGAGGCCGTCTATCATGCCAAAGTTCTGGAGGAGGTCGCCAAGATGGCTTATCTTACCATCGCCCTCAACCCGATGGCTTCCATCAGCTCAGCATTAATTGAAAAGCATTTCAGCCGCAAACACGGGCCGAAGGCTTATTACGGACAATCAACAACAAAATAAATCAACAATATGGCAAACAACATTTTTGACCAATTTGAAGTATGGTTCGTCACAGGAGCGCAGCTTCTGTACGGAGGTGATGCCGTCATTGCCGTGGATGCTCATAGCAATGAAATGGTAGCCGGATTGAACAATAGCGGAAATTTACCGGTAAAAGTAGTATATAAAGGAACAGTCAACTCTTCCAAAGAAGTCGAGGCGGTAATGAAAGCGGCCAATAACGACGACAAGTGTATCGGTGTGATCACATGGATGCATACTTTCTCGCCCGCCAAGATGTGGATTCACGGCCTGCAGCAATTAAAGAAACCGTTGCTCCATCTGCATACCCAATTCAATCAGGAGATTCCCTGGGATACCATGGATATGGACTTCATGAACCTCAACCAGTCGGCTCACGGCGACCGCGAGTTCGGACATATCTGCACCCGCATGCGCATTCGCCGCAAGGTGGTCGTAGGCTATTGGAAAGATGCGGAAACCCAGCGCAAGATCGCAATCTGGATGCGTGTCTGCACCGCTTGGGCCGATGCTCAGGATATGCTGATTATCCGCTTCGGGGACCAGATGAACAATGTTGCCGTTACCGATGGCGACAAGGTTGAAGCGGAAGTCCGCATGGGATACCATGTGGATTATTGCCCGGTCAGCGAACTGATGGAATACCATAGCCAGGTGAAAAATGAAGATGTAAATGCTTTGGTTCAAACTTATTTCCAGGAATACGACCACGAAACTGCTCTGGAAGATCCTTCAACGGAAGCCTACCAGAAAGTCTGGAACGCCGCTAAAGCAGAGCTTGCCTTGCGGGCTATCCTCAAAGCGAAAGGTGCCAAAGGGTTTACGACCAACTTCGACGACCTGGGGCAGACCGACGGGAGCCATTTCGACCAGATTCCGGGCCTCGCCTCCCAGCGTCTGATGGCGGAAGGCTATGGCTTCGGTGCCGAAGGCGACTGGAAATCGGCGGCCCTCTACCGGACAGTCTGGGTGATGAACCAAGGCATGACCGGTGGCTGCTCGTTTCTGGAAGACTATACGCTGAACTTCGATGGCGACCGGAGCGCGATCCTGCAAGCCCACATGCTGGAGGTTTGTCCGCTGATCGCCGCAAAGAAACCGCGCCTGGAAGTCCATTTCCTCGGCATCGGTATCCGCAAGAGCCAGACGGCACGCCTGGTGTTCACCAGCAAGACGGGCATGGGTTGCACGGCTACGGTAGTTGACCTCGGCAACCGCTTCCGCCTGATTGTAAACGATGTGGAATGTATCGAGCCGAAGCCGCTCCCTAAGCTGCCAGTAGCTTCCGCCCTCTGGATTCCGCAACCGAACTTCGAAGTCGGCGCCGGCGCCTGGATTCTGGCAGGTGGCACACACCACTCTTGCTTCTCCTACGACCTGACCGCCGAGTACTGGGAAGACTATGCCGAAATTGCCGGCATCGAAATGGTTCACATCGGCAAGGAAACCAACCTCAGCGATTTCAAGAAAGAACTCCGCATGAACGAAGTTTATTATATGCTGAATAAAGCGCTTGTTTAAATTCCGTTTAAAAGCTCCTTGAAAAGAAGGATGCGCGAAAGGCTCCGGTCTATCCGCTTCCGCTTTTCCAAGGAGCTTTTTCGTATCACGACAAATTGAATATCATGGAACAGAACTATGTTATCGGACTGGACTACGGTAGTGATTCAGCCCGCGCCGTGGTTGTGGAAACCACCACGGGAAAAACCATAGCCACCTCGGTGTGCTATTATCCGCGCTGGAGCAAGGGGCTCTACTGCAACCCCAGCATCAACCAATACCGCCAGCATCCGCAGGACTATATCGATGCGCTGGTGGCCACCGTCAGGGGTGCCTTGGAGCAATGTCCTGAAGGTACCGGGGAAAAGGTCGTCGGCATCGCCTTCGACACCACCGGCTCCACGCCCTGCTTCACCGACCGGACCGGCACTCCCCTCGCCCTGCTCCCGCAATTCGCCGAGAATCCCAACGCCATGTTCGTGCTTTGGAAGGATCATACGGCCGTAAAGGAAGCTGCTGAAATCAACCGGCTCAGCCATAGTTGGGAGATCGACTACACCGCCTACGAGGGTGGCATCTATTCTTCGGAATGGTATTGGGCCAAAGCACTCCACGTCTTGCGCGAAGATGAAGATGTCCGCCGTGCGGCTTACTCCATTATCGAGCATTGCGAATGGATGCCCGCCCTGCTGACCGGCGTCAATCAGGCCCGGGACATCGTCCGCAGCCGGTGTGCTTGCGGGCACAAAGCCATGTGGCATCCGAAATGGGGCGGGCTCCCCAGCGAAGAGTTCTTGACCACGCTCGACCCGCTGCTGGCGGGGTTCCGCGACCGTCTTTTCTCGGAAACCCAGACCGCCGACCAGCCGGTAGGCCATCTGACCCGCGAATGGGCCGAACGTCTGGGACTGACCACCCGCGTGGTCGTAGCCGGTGGTGCTTTCGATTGCCACATGGGAGCCGTCGGCGCCGGCATCACGCCCCACACCTTCGTGCGCGTCATCGGCACCTCGACGTGCGACATCATGATCTCCTCCTATGAAGAAATCGGCGACCGCCTGATCCACGGCATCTGCGGGCAGGTTGACGGCTCGGTAATCCCCGGCATGATCGGCCTGGAAGCCGGGCAATCGGGCTTCGGCGATGTCTATGCCTGGTTCAAACGCCTCTTGGAATATCCGCTGAAGCAGATTCTTAGCCTCAGCACCGCCCTCGACGAAGAGACGAAGGCCCGCCTTATCGCCGAAACCGCCGAACAGATTATCCCGAGCCTCACCGCCGAGGCCGAGAAAATCCCCGTCGAGGAAAGCTCCGTCCTCGCGACCGACTGGATGAATGGTCGCCGCACGCCCGACGCCAACCAGATGCTGAAGGGCACCGTCACCAACATCACCTTAGGCACCACGGCTCCCCGCTTCTTCCGCGCCTTGGTGGAAGCGACGGCTTTCGGCGGAAAGGCCATCGTCGAGCGGTTCCGGAACGAGGGAGTGCGCATCGACAACGTCATTGGCATCGGAGGCATCGCCCTGAAGTCGCCTTTCGTCATGCAGACGCTCAGCGACGTTCTGGATATGCCCGTCAAAGTATGCAATACCGACCAGGCCTGCGCCCTCGGGGCTGCCATGTTCGCCGCTACGGCCGCCGGCATCTACCCGACGGTAGAAAAGGCTTCCGAAACGATGAACTCCGGCTTTGCCAAAGAATATGAGCCCAACCCGGCGAACGCCCGGAAATACCAGGAGCTTTATCAAAACTATCTCCGTTTAGGGAAAATGACTGAAGAAGAGAGTTTCTAAGCGAGTTTTAGTTTGATGGAAAGACTTTTAAAAAGAGGGTGTGCCTAAAGCACACCTTCTTTAATCCGAATCCGAATAAGGTTCGGATTACCAAAAATATAATTTATACCTGCATTCAATGAAAAGAAGGTGCATATTATAAACAAAAAACAAACTGGCTCTTTGCAACGAGGAAATATAATTTTTGCACCCCGCAAAGATTATGTTTAGCATTCCTAACAATTCACCCCCTCTCCAAAATGGTACCATCTACAGAGCGGATACCGTATCTTTGCATTGTCAATCGATAAGTAATTTATTTTAAATCAAATCTTTAAAACACAGAAAATACGGGAACAAAAATTCTTCTTAATTTTGCTCAACTTAATATGCAAGCCTTATGAACAAGCAACATGCACAACTCATCGCGGCTATGACCCGCTATGACGTGGGTGACGCCAAGCGAATCCAACATTTCATGAAAGTACACGACTATGCGGCAACCATCGCCTCACTGGAAGACGTAGATGCCGAAACCCGGTTTGTCCTGGAAACTGCCGCCATCGTGCACGACATCGGCATACACCTCTGCGAACAGAAGTACGGCTCAAGCAACGGGAAGCTCCAAAAGCAAGAAGGTCCGGCAGAAGCCAGCAAGCTGCTCCTCGCAACCGGCGGTTATACGGAAGCACAAATCGAGCGCGTCTGCTGGCGCGGCGGCCATCATCATTCTTACCAAAATATTGACGGCATCGATTACCAAATCTTGGTGGAAGCCGATTTTCTGGTCAATATCTATGAAGACAACCTTTCTCCCGAAACGACCCGCAAGGTGAAAGAGACCATCTTCAAGACTTCCGCCGGGAAAAGCCTGCTCGAGGCCATCTATCTGGCATAAGGCACCTTACTATCCCTACCGGAATGCCGGAGTAAACAATTTTCCAGCATTCTTTCACAAAATACAGATTTATTTTTAAAAGAAACGACCCGAAGTATTGATATTGAAAGGAAAGTTGTATCTTAGTGGCCTAATACAAAAGAAAAACAACTAAAAGAATCACACGATGAAAGCTCCGATACTTCAAATTTCACGCCACAGAATCAATACCGACGGAGATGGAATCTTCACCTTGGTGGGTTTTATGGGGTGCCCGCTCTCTTGCGCCTATTGCATCAACGACCTTTGCCATTCAAACGACCCTGCCGACATCCAATACAACGTCACACCGGAAGAACTGTTTGATTTAGTCAAAATCGACAACCTTTATTTTCAGGCAACCAACGGAGGCATCACGTTCGGGGGCGGCGAACCGGGACTATATAGCGAATTCATCGAAGAGTTTACCAAAATTATGAGCCCAGCATGGAAAATAAATCTCGAGACATCGCTAAATTACCCTCAAGAACACCTGCGCAGGCTGATGCCGGTCATCAACCACTTCTACGTAGATATAAAAACACTGGACAAGGATATGTACCGCCAATATACCGGCGGGAATATACAGCCGGTACTTGAAAACCTCGAACTGCTAAAAGCAGAAGGACTAGCCGAGAAAACAACGGTTAGGACACCACATATTCCGGAATACACCACATTCAAAGCAGACAAGGAAAGCCAGGAAAAGCTGAAAGAGATGGGCTTCAACGATCTGGAAACATTATGGTATGTCAAAGACAAGAACGTGAAAGAAGATAAAAATGGCAAACTAATATGCGACCTCCTAAAAGCTTACCGATCAATGATTTCCAAACAGGAGAACAAACCTTCTTGGTTTAAACCCTGCTCTTATAATGGTCCGTGCTGCGGTACATGCAGCCTGTGTGACAAGGAAATCACCTCTATCCAGATGAATATTGATCCTACCTACAGGCAGATGGTAGTGGACGCGAAAGATTTTCCAAAACCGAGCAAAAAGTTGGCAACGGAATATCGGAAAATAGGAACTATGGGAGTATTGAGAAACACCCCCTTCCTCTTTCCCCTCAAGATCGAGGAATTTATGGAACAACGGATAGAATGTTTCGTAAAAGAATTGAACGACAAGGCAAACACGTATTAATTTTCAGCTAAAATGACTCATTCAACCATAGACACCTCATTACCAGAAGAGAATAGTAAAGAAACATTGGTTTTCTCCGGTGAGTTATCGGCCATCTACAAAGACATAAGCCTGAAAGCCGAATATGTTTTTGAGAACAACTGTCTGACGATCCGTACTCTGGAGCCGTACAAGGTGACACACACGCTAGTAAAACCCCAAAACAAGATATTCCTGCGAAATTACTGGAAGGCGCAAAAGAGCGACACGGTACAACAGTTCATGCTCGCATATATAGAAGACCTATATGATACCATTGAATATCTCAGGCGGAACAAGGATTTTATATTCAGACACCTGAGAAGTATGGAGAAAGCCGTGAATCACAGCGCGCTCGACGGCATGCTACTATTAGCACTGGAAGACTATAAATGCCTGCAAGCCTCGAAGGCAGCTTTCCTCAACAAGTCGAAACACGAGACGTATTCCAGATTTGTGGAAGAGACAAAGGAAACAAAAAGCAGAATTATGGGAACTATCAACTATTGCTTTTCAGGGCATGTAGAGAATTATAATAATGATTATGACCTTCCTTCGTTCTGGAAGGTCCTCGATGAGGATAATTTCCGCTTTCCCAAAGAGAAGGTGAGAGATAGTAAACCTCAAAGCAATAGAGACTTTGTAGAAAGTATCTTTTGGAGAAATGAAAAAGCCCTGGCAAAGAAAATGTTGAACAAAATGAATGGATTTTCTTTGAGCTGCTTCCTCCAGATATTGGATTTACCGGATTGATTTCTCCATAGATACTTGTATTGTCAAACTTTTTACCTTCAAAACAATATGAAAGAAAACGAGTTTATAAAATACGATGAGGAACCGTGTAAACTACCCGGCAACGACCCGTTCATCAACGAGAAAGACTACCAGACAATGACAGAACTGCTCGATGCCGCAAAAAAAGAATTGGAAAAAAGTTGCGGACCTTTCGATTTTGAAACGGCAGCGAAGATAGCTCACGTGGCTTATCTCGGCAGTCTCAAAAAGGAAATCAAACTATCAGAAGTGTTCGGGCCTTTCTGGAAAATTTATACCCAAATAAACCTGTCTGTCTTGCTCCAGATACAGAAAAAAAGCAGAAATACCTACAGCTACATGAAGCTTTACTCCATGTATGCAAAAGACCGCGATTTTATCCAATTCTACAATATTGCCTTGAAATATAAGATAAATGAGGTCCTCGCTCCCTTAGGCATCTACTATGCCTTAATGGACAATGACGAAAAAGCTGTCAATATATGGAAACGAGGCGCATCAATAGGACTGGGCGACTGCATTTTGTTCCTAATGTACTACAACCTCCTGCGATATGACACCCGCAAAGCGATAGATTATTTAAAAAAGCTCCGACTCTACATCAGCCAAAAAGCTTACAGGCATGCCCAAAGTGAATTACTCAGCTACAACAACGGTACATTCAACAGCTATTGGCACATGAAAGAAAATTTTCACAGACAACCATTATCCCCCTTAGATGAAAATACAAGTGAAGAACCCATACCCATAGAAACCCTTCCCTATGGGGAGGCTATGACAAAAGGATTGAAACTTTTGGAAGTGACCACCGAATTGTTGAAAAGAGAAATGTATGAAGAATGTCTCTTCCTCTATCAACTTTATAATTTCAAAACTATCCCCTACCAACCTAACGGACTCCTCGCAAAAATAATAAAAAAATATTGGCCTATTACAGATACAGACTTCTGATAAAGGAAAAGGAGAAAGGGAAGGATATCACGGATTCCTCCCCTTCCCTTTCCTTAGTACTCAATCTCGTCCAAGTCCCAACAATTTGTTGTATAGTTTATCCAAACAACCATACCAGCGCATCCATTGCCTAGGATTCCTCTGCAATTTATAATTACTTTCATCCATATAGATTCTTTTATTGACCTCAATCATCACGGACTTATAATCTGTCCTCTCCTTAGTTGGAGTGATCGAATTGGAATACGGATTATTGAAAGCGACCTGATACCCACTCTCCTTAAATTGGTTTGCTATCAGTTCAACCGTTTCTGCATCGTAAGAAAAGTCATCATTAAAGCCGATACAAATATCGACAGAACCTATCATCTCTGAATTAAATGAATGGCAATCAAGAATCAAAGAATTTTCCACAAGACTGCTTATCAAAGAATTGAGATGTTCTCTTCTCTTCCCCAACAGATAAGTTTTCGCAACTTCGCTTAATTCCAATCTCTCTTGACCTTTAAATGAACTGTACAAAATTCCTTGCCCAATCTCTTCCAAGGGATCATCATCCAACCTTTCCGCATCACAAACAAAACGGGAGTAAGGAAATACAACCGAAATGACCGAAGTGTTATCGACCTGAAACAGAAAATCTGTATATAAATCAGTATGCTTCAATACGACATCATTGAAAAAGAATGGGTTTACTTTCCATCTTCCAATTTCCTTATTGAAAACCCCCATTGTCGAAGAATGAGGAATATTTAAAACGATTCTATTAAAAGTTTTCATTTATTCTTGAGCTAAATTATTTATTTATCCTTTCGTTATTTTTATCCAATTATCTTTAGAGCCTGTTTAAATTTTATTTAGCAGCATTCTTATCGCAGCAAGTTTGACCATCTCCTCTGCCGAGTCGAACGTGACTTCGTAGTTTCGGCAGAGCCTTTTATAATTGTCGAACCAAGAAAAAGTCCGTTCCACCACCCATCTTTTACCTATTGGTTTGATTGTTTTTCGCATCTTTGCGCTAAAATTTACAATAAAAACCGTTACAGTATGTTGTGACAATTGTTTTTGGAGCTATCATAAATTTGGGCGGAAAAGAAAAATAAAGCATTATATATATCATGTATATAAATTTTCTATGTGGCAAAGGATGTCGTCCGAAAACACTTATCACAACTGTCATACTGTAACGGTTATTTAAGACTAGCCAGTCACCTCCGCTTATTGCGGCGTATAAACCCCATCATACGGATTCTGGTCGCCGGCAGGCCAGATGGCATCGCTCATATTCTCGTTGTTCAGCAATTCCGAGGTAGGAATCTGGTAAATCAAACGCCAGGAATGAGCCGGGAACTGGACGGAACCCTGATATTCCACATGGTTGCCTCCGCGAACCAGCGGCTTCTCGTTGCGAATCAAATCGAAGAGGCCGAAGCCCTCGCCATAAAGCTCCTTACGACGTTCAATCCAGATAGCTTCCACCAAATCCTGCCCGGAAGCCTCCGTGCGGACGGCTCCGCGCATATCCTGAAGCTGCCAAAGGAGATCTTTCGCCTCTTGCTCCTTGCCTTGGCGGGCACAAGCCTCTGCGGCATTCAGCAACATCTCTTCGGTACGCATCACCACGAATGAGCCGCGGCAATCCTCGTTATCACGGAACTTCATGGAAATCCAGAACTGACGGCCGGCGGTATCTTCCCAACGCTGCATCTGCTGGTAACGGATGTCGCTCTCGTCGAAGAGGGCCACAAAGTCGTCGGCCAGGATAAAGCAGCCGAAAGTCCAGCACGGACGGGTGTTGTTCAGCCACATGGCAAAGCAGGAATAGTCACCCATGTTCTGTTCTTCCGTCTGAGGGATGCCCCAGATCCAAGAAGCAATGGTATGGTCGTTGAAACCGGAGGTATATTCGTCGTTGGAAGTCAAAGGATACTGGTCGAGCACCTTGCGGGCATACTCCTCGCTCTTGGGCCAGTCGCGCATCACCTGATAGACTTCGGAAAGGATTCCGTCAACAATCGCCTGGGTGAAGACATTCGGCGTGCTGGTGCTGCGGGTAAACCCTTCGAGCATCGGCTCTGCCGTAGTCAGGTCGGAAAGAATCTGCTGGTAGGTCTCTTCCAGCGTACCGCGCGGGGCACCCGGGGTCGATTCCGTGCTGGGCTCCGTATAGATAGGCATGCCCGGCATATCCTTGGCGATGGCATACGTCTGCTGGAACCAGCGGGTCAGATTGAAGTAAGCCCATCCGCGGATGGCGAGCGCCTGGCCCTTGATGTATTGCTTCTCGGTAGCATCGCCTTCGCAATCATCCACGTAGGCGATGATGGAGTTCGCATTGTTGATCAGGCGGTAATAGAAAGTCCAGAGGGCACTGGAACGGAAGATGTCGCCTCGCGTTTCGCCCCAATAGTTGTACGTATAGTTGTACCAGCCGCCGCCGTTGCTCATCACGTCTTCGGCACTAAGGTCGGAGACCATCTGATGCGAAGGGATCCCCCAGTCATCCTGGCGGTTCGCGCCACCGCCGCTATAGCACTTCATCTGATAATAGCAGCCGTTCAATGCAGCTTGCGCACCGCTCACCGTTTGAAATACCTGGCTGTCGGCCACATCGGTAGAGGGGTTGGTTTCCAGAAAATCGCTGCAGGAAGTAAAGGCGATGCCGCCGAACAGCAAGCCCGACATCGCACTGATCGTCAAAATATGTTTGATAGATTTCATAAAACTTCTGTGTAAAAAAGCAATTAGACATTAGACTTTTAGATATTCAACTGTAAACCGAAAGAGATGGATTTCGTCATCGGGAAGCGGTTTGCAGTCGTTCCGTCGATGCTCTGCTCCGGATCGGTGCCGCGACAGGCGGCGCTACCCCAAGTGGCCAGGTTGTCGCCCTGGACATAGATGCGCAATGAGTTCACCTGGAACTTCCGCGTCCATTCGCGCGGCAACGTATAACCCAACGTCACGTTACGCAGACGGGCAAAGGAGTTGTTGAATACATATTTCGACGTGTATGAACCCATGTAACTGCCATAGAACGTAGAAATGCGCGGGAACTTGGCTCCCGTATTCTCCGGAGTCCAGGCTTCCAGCATATCCGGGTGCATGCTGTAGCCCGTACGGTAAGACATACCGGTCGCATAGTCCGAGTCATAGAGTTTTCCACCCAGGCTGTAGTAAATCATGAACGAAAAGTCGATACCCTTCCAGGCGAAGTTGTTGGTGATACCGCCGAAGAACTTCGGAATGGCATCGCCCAGGTATTTCTTCTGGTCTTCGCTCGTCACCTGGTTGTAATCTTCCGTCTTGACACGTTCCACAACGACTTTATTGCCGTTGGCATCGGTTTCATAGACGTTCATCCAGTATTGGTC
>CALVFH010000065.1 GCA_944326775.1 uncultured Parabacteroides sp. | reverse complement strand
GATACGCTGGAAAAACTGCATCGCATAGGCGGAAAAAGGGTGGGCATCATCAGCCACGTGGAGGGCTTGAAGGAACGGATCAAAACTCAAATCCAGGTGCGGCGCATCGACCAATCCCGAAGTGAAATCGTAGTAGTAAAGGAGTAACGGCCTTTTCGTCACTTGACGAAATCTTGAAAAATCATTTTTTGCCTTTTCGTCACATGACGAAAGCTTGAAAAATCATTTTTTACGTTTTCGTCACCCGACGAAAGCTTGAAAAATCATTTTTTGCCTTTTCGTCACCCGACGAAAGCTTGAAAAATCATTTTTTGCCTTTTCGTCACCTTACGAAATCTTGAAAAATCATTTTTTGCCTTTTCGTCACCCGACGAAAGCTTGAAAAATCATTTTTTGTGTTTTCGTCACATGACGAAAGCTTGAAAAATCATTTTTTACGTTTTCCAATATGTTGGAAAGTCTGAAAAATCATTTTTTGCGTTTTCCAATATGCTGGAAAGCTTGAAAAATCATTTTTTGCATTTTCCAATATGCTGGAAAGTTTGAAAAATCATTTTTTGCGTTTTCCAATATGCTGGAAAGCTTGAAAAATCATTTTTTACGTTTTCCAATATGCTGGAAAGCTTGAAAAATCATTTTTTGACTTTTCCAACATGCTGGAAAGTTCCGAAAATCATTTTTCAAAAAAAATCCCCAGAGAAATCAGTTCGCACAAAATTGCGCGAGACCGTTTCTCCGGGGAAACTATACTCAAAAACTAAGAAGTCTGCGTTAATTGAACACGAAGCGGAACAAATCGTTTCCGTTCGCGTAAAGCAAGAGCAACAACAAGATGGCCATGCCGGTAACCTGGGCATATTCCAGGAACTTGTCGCTGGGTTTGCGGCGGGTAATCACCTCGTAAAGCAGGAACATCACGTGGCCGCCGTCCAGCGCGGGGATGGGCAGGATGTTCATAAACGCCAAAATAAGTGAGAGCCAGGCGCTGCGCTCCCAAAAAAGCTGCCAGTCCCACACCGGCGCGAAAAGATTGCCGATGGAACCGAATCCGCCCAGGCTCGAGGCGCCTTCCTTGGTGAAAACATATTTCATATCGTTGACGTAGCCCGTGAGGGATTTAACCCCCTTTTCGATACCGGCCGGAAACGAAGCCAGAAAGCCATAATCTACTTTCTTCATCTCGTAGAGGTCGGACGGCAGGAAAGCCGATACGCCGATTTTGCCCAGCGTGTCGGGAGTCAGCGTGAGGGAATCCAACTGGTGATTGCGGTAAAATGCCACCGAAACCGGCGTTCCTTTATGGGCATAGAGCGAAATGGCTACATCGTCGAAAGTCGGAGTCGGAACACCGCCGACCGCCACTATACTGTCGCCCCGCTGCAAGCCGGCGACCATGGCGGGTGCATCCTTGATGGGGAGGTCTTTCACCACCATCGGAAAACGCAAACCGGCAAATCCCTTCTTGTCGCGCAAGAGGCGCTGCATCATGTCGGTGGGCATGGAGATGGCGACTTCTTTTCCATCGCGCAAAACGGTTACGGTACGGGCTTCGAGGACCTGACGAACCGAACTTTCGTCGAAGCGCTCCAAGGTGGTCGTGTCGGCCTTCAACAGGATGTCGCCGTCTTGGAAACCGACGTTTTGGAAGGTCTCGCTGTAGTTCATGCCCATCTTCATGTTTTTCAGCGGCAGATAAGTATCTCCCCAGTAAAACAGGACCATGGAATAGATGAACAACGCCAGGAGGAAGTTGAACAAGACGCCGCCGACCATGATAAGCAGTCGCTGACCGGCCGGTTTCGAGCGAAACTCGTACGGCTGCGGGGGCTTGGCCATCTGCTCCTTGTCCATGCTCTCGTCGATCATTCCGGATATTTTGCAATAGCCGCCCAGCGGAAGCCAGCCGATGCCGTATTCCGTGTCGCTATTCTTCGGCTTAAACTTGAAAAGGGAAAACCACGGGTCAAAAAACAGATAGAATTTCTCGACCCGGACTTTAAACAGGCGGGCAAAGAAGAAATGCCCGAACTCGTGCACAATAACTAATATGGACAAGCTCAAAATGAGCTGTAGAGCTTTGATTAGAAATGTCTCCATCAGATTTCAATTCTACGATTTATTACTAAAACAATTCGGCGGCCAACCGGCGTGCTTCGGCATCGGTCGCCACATAATCTTCATATGTCGGATTTTGGATAAAAGCAGACTTGGCCATCGTCGCCTCAATGACGTCACTCATCTGTAAAAAGCCGATGCGGTCTTCCAAAAAGGCGGCGACGACAACTTCGTTCGCGGCATTGAGGATGCACGGCATATTTCCTCCCTTTTCTACGGCATCAAAAGCATAGGCCAGATTGCGGAAGCGGTTCATGTCCGGTTCTTCGAAGGTCAATGAGGCGTATTGCCGGAAATCCAGACGGGGACCCGGACTTTTCATCCGTTTCGGGAAGGAGAAAGCATACGCGATTGGCAACTTCATGTCCGGAATGCCCAACTGGGCCATCACAGCTCCATCTTCAAACTGGACCATGGAATGGATAACCGACTGCGGATGGACAACGATTTGGATTTGCGACGGAGCCACGCCGAAAAGCCACTTGGCTTCAATCATCTCAAAACCTTTGTTCATCATCGAAGCGGAATCGATGGTGATTTTCGCTCCCATGTGCCAGTTCGGATGCTTCAAGGCTTGTGATTTGGTCACCGAGGCCAGTTCCTCCAGCGTTTTTGTACGGAACGGGCCGCCCGACGCCGTCAGCAGGATCTTTTCCACCGGATTCCCGCAAGAGCCGGACAGGCACTGGAAAATAGCGGAATGCTCGGAATCGACCGGCAAGATGGGAACCTTATATTCGGTAGCTAAAGCCGTCACCAACTCGCCGGCAACGACCAGGGTTTCCTTGTTGGCCAGGGCGATGGCTTTCCCGGCTTTGATAGCCGCCATCGTCGGACGCAAACCCGAATAGCCGACCATGGCGGTCAAAACCATCTCGATAGGCTCGGATTGCACGACTTGGGCAATGGCGTCGGCTCCGGCCCATACTTTAATGGGTAAATCTTCGAGCGCTTCTTTCAGCTCGGGATATTTCTGCTCATTGGCGATGACAACCACCTCTGGCATGAACTTTCTCGCCTGATTAACCAACCGTTCTACATTATTATTTGCGGTCAGCGCATAGACTTCGAACAAATCGGGATGCTCGTGCACCACTTCCAAAGCCTGCGTTCCGATAGAACCTGTAGAACCTAATATAGCTAAACGTCGTTTCATATACTTAAAATGCAATATATTCTTCGGGATTAAGAGGAATACCTTTATACCAAAGTTCAAAATGCAGATGCGTTCCCGTCGAAAGGGTACCCGTGTTCCCGACCAAAGCGATGGCCTCGCCAGCAACTACGTGATCACCAATTTCCTTCAGCAACGCTTCATTATGTTTATAAATGGAAATCAAACCATTCTTATGCTGCAAATGGATGACATTCCCGTAATCCGAATCAAAACCCGCATAAATCACCGTCCCGTCGAGCGTCGCCACCACACTTTGGGAAGACGATGCGGCAATATCCACCCCGAAATGCCGAATATCATCTTGATAATGGGACGACACAATCCCATCGACCGGTTTGTAGAAAAACACTTGTTCCGTAAAGACCGGATTGGATTTCAAAACGGTAAGGCTATATTTTTCTTCTTCCTCAAACTGTTTGACAAACGAGGCTTCCGCTTCTTTCCGGGGAATGTCGAAATTGGCATCTACCCGAGCCAAAGAATCAATCCGACGGATAGAATCCAAGGGAACATCTCCTCCGATGATACGGGCTATATTTTCCAGATACAAATGCTGGATATTCAACATCCGCTCCAGCGAATCTGCCCGCAACGCATTCTGCACAATCTCCTTGCGGACTTCTACATCCAGATAACCCGGTAAATAATTTCGTATCGGCGTCTTGATAATAATCAGCGCCGTAACCGACACCAACAGGAAAACGAACACCAACAAAACAGCAAAAGCCGAAAGCTGAGACAAGCGGAAAGTCCATACTTCCTCCAACGTATCTTCATTGATGAAAGTGAGCTTGTACTTGAATCGAATCCGGCTCCAGAACGTCTTGAATCCTTGTTTCTTTTTCTGCTTTTTTTGTGTCATTATTCCCAATCTCTTACAAATCAAGTAACCCTTCCGGCAAACTTACCCGAAGGATACGGTCTTCATGATCTACCTGCTTGATAAATGCTTCCACGGCCGGCAAAAGGATCTCTTTTCCGTCATGCACGATCTGAAACAAAACATTCGCCGTGGACTCATCCACGCCTGTGATCTGCCCCAAATCGCCATAATGTTCGTCGATAACCTGATAGCTTATGAAATTATCCCAAGACATTTCACCCACCAACGCCTCTTCATCTACTTCATCAAGCGCATAAAACACATCCTTGCCCATAAAAGGACGGGCATCTTCTTCGGAATCAATACCCTCGAGCTTCAACAAAATGGTAGAACTTCCTTTATAACGGTAAGATTCGATAAAAAAGGGTACCAGGATGCCATCCATTTCGCATACGATATAAGGTTCTTCCGATTCCTCAAAAACATCACATTGCGTAATCAGCGCAATTTCACCTTTGATGCCATGAGGTTTGGCAAAATGTCCTAACTTAAAAAGTTCGTCTGGTGTTATCATCTCTTCAATGTTTTCACAATCGGGTAATGCGTGCCCCAATTTTATTCAAGCGCAAATCTATATTTTGATACCCTCTGTCTATTTGGTCTATATTATGAATGCGACTCGTTCCTTCAGCACTCATGGCCGCAATTAAAAGTGCAATACCTGCACGAATATCCGGAGAAACCATTGTCGCCGCACGAAGTTTAACGCGATGCCCCAATCCAATCACTGTAGCCCGATGCGGGTCGCACAAAATAATCTGCGCCCCCATATCAATCAATTTATCCACGAAGAACAAACGGCTTTCAAACATTTTCTGATGAATAAGAACACTACCCTCGGCTTGCGTAGCCACGACCAGAAAAACACTCAACAAATCAGGTGTCAGGCCCGGCCAGGGAGCATCAGCAATGGTCATAATGGAACCATCTATAAATGTTTCTATTTCATAAGAATCATGAGGAGGTATATGAATATCGTCCCCCTGCTGTTCAACGGTAATCCCCAAACGACGGAAGGAATCGGGAATAATCCCTAATTTATCGTATCCTGTATTTTTTATCACAATATCCGATCCCGTCATAGCAGCCATACCAATAAAGCTGCCCACTTCAATCATATCTGGCAAAATGGTATGTTCGGTGCCATGAAGTGATTTTACACCTTCGATCGTCAGCAGATTCGAACCAACACCGGATATATGGGCACCCATTCGGATCAACATAGAAGAAAGCTGCTGCAGATAAGGTTCACAAGCAGCATTATAAATCGTAGTAACTCCCTCTGCAAGAACCGCGGCCATCAGAATATTGGCCGTACCGGTAACTGAAGCCTCATCAAGCAACATATATGCTCCTTGCAAATGCTTGGCTTCTATCTCGTAAACCTGGCGAGACGCATTATAATTAAAGGAGGCTCCCAAACGTTGAATCCCGACAAAATGAGTATCCAGGCGACGACGTCCGATCTTATCACCTCCCGGCTTCGGAATCAAAGCTTTTCCAAAACGAGCCACTAACGGACCTACAATCATCACCGAGCCACGAAGAGAAGAACTTCTTCGTATAAAATCCTCGGTGTTCAAATAATCCAAATCGACATCATCAGCCTGGAAAGTGTAGGTATCCACACTGATACGCTCCACTTTTACACGCATATCACGTAACAACTGGATCAAGTTATTAACATCTAATATGTCGGGAATATTATGGATTGTTATTTTATCCGAAGTAAGCAAGACTGCACAAATCACTTCCAATGCCTCATTCTTGGCACCTTGAGGAATGATTTCACCTTTCAGCCTATACCCTCCTTCTATCACAAACGAACTCATCTGCCCTTATTGCGTGAATAGTTTTTCTTATTATTACTATTGTTATTATTGTTATTGCTACGAGCCATAAGCTCGCGACTTTCCGATAGCTTATGAACTTCTTCGTCTAAAACAATTTTACCGTCCGACAATTCATCCAAGTCTTTGAAAATCTTCCGGTCATCTACAGTTTCCTTATTCCAAGTCAAAAAAGATTTTTTCATCTGAGTTGCCAACAACTTGATGAGCTGGTCTTTTTCCGGACCTTCAGGATACATTGTCGCTTCTTTTATCATTAACTCCAGAGTCTTACCATAATGGCGATAACGGAAACGGGTATTATTATAAGGAATACGTGGCGGACGTTTGTTCAGATTTTCTTTCTTGACTATCTCATAAGGATAATCAATATCCAATTTAAAATCAGACATGATAGCCAAATGATCCCAAAGGATATGTTTAAAGTCGTTCACATCACGCAAATGAGGAAAAAGGTTTCCCATTACATTAATGATAGTATTGGCACAACGTTTCCGTTCTTCACGATCTTCAATTGTCACACAATAATCTACCATATTCTGTATATTACGCCCATATTCCGGTAACGCCAACCGCTTTTCTTCTGTGTTATATTTCATTCGTTCAAAACATTATTTAGCTGCGCAAATATAGTGAAATATCCGGAGAGCATCTACAAATAAGGAATTTTTAGTAGTTATCCCAAAAAGAAATGGGTCATGAATCTTTCCAACTCACAACCCATATCCTCTATTTTGCAAAACCTTTATTTATTCTGTCATTGAACTGATAACTTTCTGGTTTATTTCCCGTATTTCCGCTTCGTTTACTTTGATCACTTTGCGGTCGTACGTCATCAAGCCATTCACTTCGCCTTCAACATCTGTAGTCTGTGTATAAACAGCTGCAGAAAAACCACGACGAACCAATGTCATCAATTCTTTGGCATATTTTATGTATTCAGCCGTTACTTCATCACTATTCTTAAACTGGATATACCCCCAGTTGCGATTATTCCACCACAAGTGTCCGTCAAGAGCCAGACCGATACCGCCATATTCACCAAGTACATTTACTCGTTGAGGATCATTCAAGTACATTTTCGGACCTGGATAATTATGTAAATCCAAGATATCTCCACAAGGACGATAATTACCACCACTTGCCGGATTCACAAGACGCGAAGGATCATAATTTTCTGTCCATTCGGTAACCTTTTCCGTATCAAACTGACCCCAAGCTTCATTAAACGGAACCCAAACAACTACTGAAGGATTGGAAATACATAAATCCATAATTTCTTTCCATTCCTGATAATAATTATCTATAGAAGCTTGTGTACGATCTTTATCGGTACCTCCATTATATACTTGCGGAGCCCATTGATTGCCCATATCTCCACTCGGCATATCTTGCCAAACCAAAATACCCTCACGATCGCAATGATGATACCAGCGTGCCGGTTCAACTTTCACATGTTTACGAATCATATTGAAGCCCCAATCCTTAGTCTTCTTAATATCAAACAATAACGCCTCATCCGTCGGAGCGGTATATAAACCATCAGGCCACCAGCCTTGATCCAAAGGACCGTATTGGAAAAGAGGTTTGTTATTCAAACACATCCGGTAAATACCCTGACCATCTTTTTCCACGGATATTTTACGAAAAGCTGTATAGGAAGTCACTTCGTCTTTTACCTTTCCCAACAAGGTCACCTTCATATTATACAAATAAGGATTTTCAGGAGACCATAATTGCGGATTTTCTACACTCATCCGAATCTCTTGGCCTTGTACACCCTTAGCCTCAGCCACGACCTGAGAATTAGCATCCAGAATTTGTACCTTAAGAATATCTGTTGATGCAGCATTCGAAGTAGATACCGTTACAGACAAAACTGAATTGTCTATATCCGGAATAGATTTGATATGAGTAATATGATTCGCGGCTACAGGCTCAAGCCATACCGTCTGCCAGATACCTGTTACCGGAGTGTACCAGATACCTTCAGGTTTACTTGTTTGCTTGCCACGAGGCTGATACCCTTCATCACTCGGATCCCATACGCGAACCGTCAGCTTTTGATCTTTCTGACCTGTCAAATACGGCGTAATATCAAATGAAAACGGCGTATATCCGCCTTGGTGAGAACCAATCAAAATATCATTTACAAAGACATCCGCTTTCCAATCAACGGCACCAAAATTCAGCATCACATGCTTACCCCTCCAAGAAGAAGGAATATCAAACGAACGACGATACCAAAGTTCATTGGAAGCACCTACTGTTTTTTGCACACCTGACAAAGAAGATTCCACTGCAAAGGGCACTAAAATATTTCCATCAAATGCCGAAGGCTCAACACCCCCTTTAGCCCGAATAGCATATTCCCATTCTCCATTCAGATTGCTCCATTCGCCTCTCACCAATTGCGGACGAGGATATTCCGGCAAGACCTGTTTAGGATTAACTTTATCCGACCATTCTGTTTTGATTTTGTCTCCAGCCGGTTGCCATTGGGCCTGAGCAGCAAGGGCGCACAACAGCACACCACACAACATTAAGAATTTCTTCATGATATATTTTTATTATTTTGAGGTTTTATATTGCAAACATACAAAGAAGCATCGGATTCACCAAGTAAATGCAACTTAAAAACACCCCAGTCAACGACTCAATAGATAACTCTTAAATTCATCGAATTCACGACTCAGTTCCACACTCTGCTTCTCACCGTTCATAAATGCTTGAAGCTTTGCGGGAATTTCCAAATCAATGCCAAGAATAGAATCTACCGTTGATTTGAATTTGGCAGGATGGGCGGTCTCCAGGAAAACACCGGTTTCCGAAGGAGAAAGCATAGCTTCACACAATGCCTGATAGCCACATGCACCGTGCGGATCGAGGACATACCCATCCTGATGATAAACCCTTCGAATCGTATCGGCTATTTCCTCATCCGTATAACGATAAGCAGACATACACTGGCAAATTCCCTTATATGCCTCTGCCCCATCTTTCGAAAACAAATCGAGAATACGGGCAAAATTACTGGGTGCCCCGACATCCATCGCATTTGCAATAGTCGCTACGGAAGGACGAGGCCGATAAACACCCGTCTGTACATATTCATAAAAAACATCGTTGCGATTATTCGCCGCAATAAAATGCTTAATAGGCAATCCCATCTGTTGTGCAAACAAACCAGCCGTAATATTCCCGAAGTTACCACTGGGAACGGAAACGACCAATTCTCCGGCCCGCCCTTCCCGGTCAAGCTGGGCATAGGCATTGAAATAGTAAAAAGACTGAGGGAGAAAACGCGCTACATTAATCGAATTGGCCGAAGTCAACTTCATGTGACGATTCAAATCCACATCCATAAACGCAGACTTCACCAAGGCTTGGCAATCATCAAAGGTTCCATCCACTTCCAAAGCCGTAATATTCTGCCCCAGCGTCGTAAACTGACATTCCTGGATCGGACTGACTTTTCCTTTCGGATAAAGCACATAAACATGGATACCCTCCACGCCCAGAAAGCCATTAGCCACGGCGCTCCCCGTATCTCCAGACGTCGCGACCAAGACATTCACTTCATCTGTTACCCCTTTCTTGCGGATAAAATAGCCTAAGAGACGAGCCATGAACCGTGCGCCCACATCCTTGAATGCCAATGTAGGACCATGGAACAACTCCAAACTGTAAATATTATCATGAACCGGCACTACGGGAGTATCGAAAGATAATGTGTCGCAGACTATTTCATCCAATACCGAAGGCTCTATATCTTCATCGAAATACATCCGTGCAACAAGGCACGCTATCTCATGAAACGAACAATTCTTCAGATTTGCAATAACCGAAGGCTCCATTCGTTTGATCCGTTCAGGCATATAAAGCCCTTTGTCGCCGGCTAATCCCTTCACAACCGCTTCTTCAAGCGATGCAAAAGGAGACTGGTGGTTTGTACTGTAATACTTCATTTAAAATTAAGCGTTATGTGCGTCAATAATTTCAGATTCTTCAAAGAACTTTCTGATAAACTGGTCCTTTTCCAGCAGACCATATTTCCCTTTGCGTACGGAGAACTCATCAAAAGTAGTTACCTCATCCGCTTCCATTCCCGGCTTGTACATCAGGAAAGGAACAGGGTCGGCCGTATGTGTACGAATCGCACAAGGAGTTGGATGATCAGGCAAAACCGCAATCGCCACTGGTTCATCCCACGTTTTGAGCTCTTCTACAATAGGTCCTAAAAGCCGGCTATCGAGATTCTCGATGGTACGAATTTTCAATGCCACATCCCCTTCATGGCCTGCCTCGTCGCTGGCCTCCACATGCAGATAAACAAAATCATCCGTCTTCAAAGCTTCGAGAGCTGCCGCAGCCTTCCCCTCGTAGTTTGTATCGTAAAGACCCGTCGCTCCTTCTACCGGAATATTCCGAAGACCGGCATACACACCGATGCCCCGTATCAGATCGACGGCAGAAATGACAGCTCCATGCTGAAATCCATACTGTTCCTGCATCGTCCGCATGGCCGGGCGATACCCCGGAGACCAAGGCCAGATGCTGTTCGCCGGATCTTTTCCCATCGCCACACGCCGCAAATTCACCGGATGTTCTTTCAATACAGTTTGGGATTTCAGAATCAAATCATTCAGCAACTGTGCCGTAGCTTCCGCTTCCGGCACCTGCGCCTTTACCATTAATGGACGGAAAGGATGCAGGGGCACATCGTGGGGAGGCGTACAATCCAACCGTTTGTCTCCTCCTTTGACAACCAGAAGATGGCGATAAGAAACACCCGTATAGAAATGAACACGCTCCGAACCCAGTTCCCGATTCAGCGCCTGGATCAGTTCATCAGCCTCGGCTGTCGAGATATGTCCGGCAGAATGATTCTTCAGAATTTCCCCTTCTATACAAACCAGGTTGCAGCGCATCGCCATATCACCGGGCTGAAGCTCCACACCGATACTTGCCGCCTCCAATACGCCGCGTCCTTCATAAACCGTAGGCAAATCATAGCCCAAAACCGACAGGTTAGCCACTTCGCTACCTGGATGAAAGCCCTCGGCCACCGTACGAAGTTGTCCGGTTACTCCTTTCAGGGCCAGTTCATCCATATAAGGCGTCCGAGCATATTGCAAAGGCGTCTTGTCTCCCAATTCCGCAACCGGCTCGTCCGCCATACCATCCCCCAAAACAATTAAATGTTTCATCTTTATGATGATTTAAATGAGATTTCAACGAATATTCGCAATCGATATGATATCCGCAAAGACACCCGCCGCCGTAACGTCCGCTCCAGCTCCATATCCCTTGATAATCATCGGATATTCATGGTAACGCTCTGTTGATATCATGATAATATTATTGCTGCCCTCCAACTCATAGAACGGATGATGGGCATCCACCGCTTCCAGGCCGATCTCGCATGCGCCGTTATCCATCTTGGCCACAAAACGGAAACGTTTGTTTTCCGCAGCCAGCATCTTGCGCTTTTCTTCAAACTCGGCATCCAGTGAAGACAAATGCGCCCAGAAATCATCCAGCGAACCGGAGAAGAACGACTCCGGAATGAAGTGGCGAACCTTCACATCGCTCTGTTCCACCCGATAGCCGGCTTCACGAGCAAGAATCACCAGTTTGCGCAAGACATCCCGTCCGCTCAAATCGATCCGCGGGTCTGGTTCGGCATAGCCCGAATCTTTTGCCATCCTCACAGCCTGACTAAAGGGAATATCCTCGCTAATGGTATTGAAAATATAGTTCAGCGTCCCTGAAAGCACCGCTTCCAGCCGCAAAATATGGTCGCCGCTATTGATCAAGTCGTTCATCGTGTTGATAATCGGTAGCCCGGCCCCTACATTCGTCTCGAAAAGGAACTTGATATCGCGATGGCGGGCTGCCTCTTTCAGCGAGATATAATTCTCATACGACGACGAAGCCGCCTCCTTGTTTGCCGCCACCACCGAGACGTTCCCGTTCAGGAGACGGTTATACAGACTCGCCACCTCGGCACTCGCCGTACAATCCACGAACACCGAATTGAAAATATTCATCTTCAGAATCTCTTCGCAGAGAATATCCGGATTGCAAGGCTGCCCGTGACGATTCAGCTCGTCTTTATAATGATCCAAATCAATGCCCTCGCGACGGAAAAGCCCTTTCTTCGAATTGGCAATGCCGACGATATTCAGTTTCAGTCCGTTTTGCGCCATCAGCTTGGGTTGTTGCTGATGAATCTGCGTCAGCAGGTTGCCGCCGACCGTTCCTATCCCGGCAATAAAGATATTCAGCACCTTGTATTCCGAAAGGAAGAACGAATCATGGATGGAATTCAACGCCTTGCGCAAGAACTCCAGTTTGATGACAAAAGAAATGTTGGTCTCCGACGCGCCCTGCGCACAAGCTATCACGCTGATGCCCGCACGTCCCAGCGTGCCGAACAATTTCCCGGCGATACCCGGCGTGCGCTTCATGTTTTCGCCTACGATAGCCACCGTAGCCAAGTCCTTCTCGGCCACCGTGTCGTTCATGTCGCCCTGAGCCCGTTCGAGTGCGAACTCCTCGTCGAGCACCTTCACCGCCAGGTCGGCATCCGCATTGCGCACGGCAAAAGTCGTATTATTTTCCGAGCTGGCCTGCGAAACCATGAATACACTGATTCCGTTCTTTGCCAACGTCTTGAATATTCTGTAGTTTACCCCAATCACGCCGACCATCCCCAGGCCCTGCACCGTGATCAGGCACGTATCGTTGATTGATGAGATCCCTTTGATCATCGCGCGCCCCTCATCAGCTGTCCGCTCACGCGAAATGTAGGTCCCCGGCGCTTCCGGATTGAACGTATTCAGGATACGGATGGGGATGTTCTTGTGATAGACCGGATAGATGGTCGGCGGGTAGATCACCTTCGCCCCGAAGTTGCACAACTCCATTGCTTCGGTGAAGCTCAAATGGTCGATTACGTACGCCGAGCTGATCACCCGCGGGTCGGCCGTCATGAATCCATCGACATCGGTCCAGATTTCCAGGATCGACGCGTCGAGTGCCGTGGCAAGAATCGACGCCGTATAATCCGAGCCGCCGCGCCCCAGGTTCGTCACCTCGCCGTTGTCGGCATTCGAAGAAATAAAGCCCGGCACGAGCGACACCTTCGGAAGCGGCGTGAAAGTCTCCTTAATCAGGCGGTTGGTGATTTCGAAATCCACGATATGCTTGTTGAACTGCTTCCGCGTCTTGATGAATTTGCGGGAATCGAACAGCCTCACATCCTTGATGACATACGAAATAATCAGCGACGAAAGCCTCTCGCCATAGCTGACGATTGTATCCGATGTTTTTGCCGACAAATCACTGATCAGATAGACTCCCTTAAAAATATTCCCCAGCTCGTCGAGCAATTCCATCACGCGCCGCTGCGCTTCGAAACGCTTCACCTTGTCGGGGATGACCCCCTCGATCACGTCGAGATGCCGCGCGATGATTTCCGACAGTGCTTTTTCGTAGCTCAAATCGCCGTGGGCCGCCAAAGCCGACGTATTCAACAACTTGTCTGTGATTCCGCCCAACGCGGAAACTACCACAATCACAGGCTCGTCGATAGCTTCGACGATCTTCTTTACATTTAATATACTCCCGACAGAACCTACCGAGGTCCCACCAAATTTCAATACTTTCATATCCTTATGATTCAAATTTTTCACCGAATTTATGCGGATTGGCAGCAATATTAAGGAAGTTTTCTCAAAAAAACAACAAATAGGGCAAATTTGTATCAAAATTGAAAGGCGCGACGCCAAAGATGGGGTGTTTCAGCCAGCGACGATAGCTATTTAAAAAAATAAGTGCTGTCGCTGTCAGCGACGATGCTTATTAGAAAAAATAACGGCTGTCGCTGTCAGCGACGATGCTCATTAGAAAAAATAACGGCTGTCGCTGCAAGCGACGATGCCTATTAGAAAAAATAAGTGCTATCGCTGCAAGCGACGATGCTCATTAGAAAAAATAAGTGCTGTCGCTGCAAGCGACGATGCTTATTAGAAAAAATAACGGCTGTCGCTGCTGTTCGCGAGGGCAAAAAAAGAATGGAGGACCTTGCAATCCCCCATTCTTCCCCTATCGGATGTCTTTTACGGCCGGATTAGAGTCCTGCGCCGTGACAATTCTTATATTTCTTGCCGCTTCCGCATGGGCACGGGTCGTTACGACCTACGCGCTTCTCGGCACGGACCGGTTCCTGCGGTGCAGCCTGCGTATTGACGTTTGCCCCGCCTCCGGTGGCGTCTGCTTTTTCCGTGCGATACTTGCTCATATCCTCGTGCTGCTCTTCCTGGGCACGCTGGATCTGGATGCGCTGGCGTGCTTCGGCTTCCAGCGCGGCGGCCTGCTTGCTGGCACTTTCGGCAGCAGCCCGGCGAGTTTCAGCCAGGCGTCGCTCTTCGGGACTCGGCTCGCGCATCGGGATTTGCCCGCGCATCAGGATGGCGACGGTCTTGCGGTTCATTTCGTCAACCATCGACTTGAAGAGGTTGTACGACTCCAGCTTGTAGATCAGCAACGGGTCTTTATGTTCGTAGCTGGCGTTCTGTACGGAGTGGCGCAACTCATCCATTTCGCGAAGATGCTCTTTCCAAGCGTCGTCGATAGTGTGGAGGACAATCAATTTCTGGAAAGCCTTGGCAACGGACTTGCATTCCGTCTCGTAGGCTTCTTTCAGATTGCAGGATACATTATAGATACGTCTGCCGTCGGTAATCGGAATCAAAATGTTCTCGTACATCGCGCCCTGGTTTTCATAGACTTGCTTGATGACGGGGTAAGCCACCTGTGTCAGGCGTTCCATACGGCGCTTGAACATTTCGAGGGCGGCAGAGAATACTTTTTCAACCATCGCGTCGGGCTTCATGTTCTTGTAATCGTCTTCCGAGAGCGGAGATTCCATCGCCATCGTCTTGAAAAGCTCCTGTTTGAAGCCTTCATAGTTGGAGGCGTCGGCATATTCATCGACGATAGCCGTCGCGGTGTCGTAGATGGTATTCAAAACATCCAGACCGATGCGCTCACCCATGAGGGCGTGGCGACGACGGGTGTAGATGACGTTACGCTGCGAGTTCATCACGTCGTCATATTCCAGCAAGCGCTTACGGATACCGAAGTTGTTCTCCTCTACTTTTTTCTGGGCACGCTCCACGGATTTGCTGAGCATGCTGTGCTCCAGGACTTCGCCTTCCTTGAATCCGAGCTTGTCCATCAGGCCTGCAATCTTCTCCGACGCGAAAAGACGCATCAAATCGTCTTCAAGAGAAACAAAGAACACGGACGATCCCGGGTCTCCCTGACGTCCGGCACGACCACGCAACTGACGGTCCACTCGCCGGCTCTCGTGACGCTCGGTACCGATGATGGCCAGACCTCCGGCAGCCTTTACTTCCGGAGAAAGCTTGATATCCGTACCACGGCCGGCCATATTGGTGGCAATCGTTACCGTGCTGCTCTGTCCGGCGAGGGCTACAATCTCGGCTTCCTTCTGGTGCAGCTTTGCATTCAGCACGTTGTGCTTGATCTTACGCATCGTCAGCATTCGGCTCAGCAATTCAGAGATTTCGACGGAAGTCGTACCCACCAATACCGGGCGGCCAGCCTCGGTCAGGCGGACAATCTCTTCAATCACAGCGGCATATTTCTCGCGCTTGGTCTTATAGATGCGGTCGTTCAAATCTTTACGGGCAATCGGACGGTTGGTCGGGATAACCACCACATCCAGCTTGTAGATATCCCAGAATTCGCCGGCTTCTGTCTCGGCCGTACCGGTCATACCGGCCAGCTTATGATACATACGGAAATAGTTCTGCAAAGTAATGGTGGCAAAAGTTTGCGTGGCAGCTTCCACCTTCACGCGCTCCTTGGCCTCGATAGCCTGGTGCAACCCGTCGGAATAACGACGGCCATCCATGATACGGCCGGTCTGTTCATCCACAATCAGCACCTTGTTGCCCATCACCACATATTCATCATCCTTTTCAAACAAGGTATAAGCCTTCAACAGCTGGTTTACGGTGTGGACACGCTCGCTTTTCACGGAATAATTGGCGAGGATCTCGTCTTTCTTCGCCTGTTTTTCTTCTTCGGTGCCCTCCATGTTGTCCAGTTCGGCCAGTTCGCTGGTAATGTCCGGCATGACGAAGAAATTCGGGTCGTCGCTGTTACCGGTCAGCAGGTCGATACCTTTATCCGTCAGTTCGACGCTGTTGTTTTTCTCATCGATTACGAAATAGAGTTCATCCGTGGCCTCGTGCATGTGGCGCATGTTTTCCGACATGAAATATTCTTCGGTCTTCAGCATCTGAGCTTTGATACTCTTTTCGCTCAAGAACTTAATCAACGCCTTATTACGCGGATAACCCTTGAACGAACGGTAGA